>DASQZP010000512.1:0-2269 GCA_035638655.1 Bacteroidales bacterium | reverse complement strand
TCTCCTCGCTGAAACCAGCAGAGAGTATAATAAAAGCACGCGTTTTTTTGTCATGCACCAGCTCTTTTACAGTTGCCGGACAAAGTGCTGCAGGAATAGCCAGAATAGCCAGATCAACCTGAGGCAGTTCGCTGAGTTGTTTGTAACATTTCAGCCCCTGAACCTTTTCCTCTTTAGGATTGGTAACATACAATTTACCCTGGTAACCACCATCAATAATGTTTTTCAGGACTTTGCCGCCGGGTTTATGAATATTATTTGAACCGCCCACAATGACAATACTGGCAGGATTTAAAAGTTGCTCGTTGATCATGACTTATTAATTTGTTTTTTAATGCGTGATAAAATTACAACCAGGAACCTGATAAAACCATGACAATCGTCCATGTTTTAGAAGCATAAAAATGCCAAAATGAGACTACATTGCTGAGAATACAACAGATACAGATGTGAAATGAACCTTTGTACACGGAATGTTCTGCAACAGGTAATGGATTTGTCAGTAGGGAAATAAAGTGAAGATTAAAGCATTTCGGGTCAATCAGAACTATTGAAAACACGAAAAACTTGTTTTTGTGAGATAATACTGTTATTTTGTATGCTCAACCGGTTAAAGAACGTGAGTAGAAAGAAGGGGATGTAATATTAAACTTAAAATGATTGTCGGGAATGAATATTATAGCTATTTATCTAAAGTATTATTAATGGTAGTATATAACTTGCATAGGGTTTCAAATTTTGACAAATACCTATTAGTAGGGAGCAGTGGCCGAAAAGCCGCGACTTCGAGTCGGCCATGGCTAGTCCCGAAATTATTATCTACTTGTTGAAATTATAATTTCGAGGATTCTCGGTTTTCATTCAAATCAAAGATTTGGGAAAACCGGAATGGGGGGCCTAGGGTTACTCCCACACCTTACGGTGTGCTCATGAGCTCCCTCCGGTCGGTTTTCAAGATTTTTGGTTTACTTTTTCATCGACAGGAAAAAGTAAATGCCTTTCCGGCATGAGGACATAATACTAATATGAAAATAGATTATCTTTACTAATATCGAGTTGCTTTTATATCTAGTAAAAAAAATTATATTCATGATTCCGGATACTCATTAAACTTAATTATCTGATAACTAAAGATTAAGGAACCATTATTTTAGAATGTTTTGTATTAAATCATTCATCCTTATAGGACTATTTTTTTAACTTAACATTATTATAAAATGAAACCATTCCGGTCTGATGAATTCAATGAAGGAGAAAACGCAGGATTACTCGACGACATTCCTTTCTGGTCAGCCCCGTTTGGGCTAAAACTACTTGAAAACATACGTTACATCCCGGGTATTACAGCATTGGATATTGGCTCGGGCACAGGCTTTCCGCTGCTGGAACTTGCCGCCCGACTTGGTGAAGGATCCAGTGTATATGGCATTGAACCCTGGAAAGAAATGAATGCGCGTTCGCGTGCCAAAATAAAAGGCTATGGCCTTACTAATGTTACTTTGATTGAAGCAGAAGCAGAATCCCTGCCTTTTGATGACCGGTCTGCAGATCTGATCGTGAGCAATAACGGCATCAACAATGTGCAAAACAGGCAACAAGTGATTGCTGAATGTTCCAGGGTAATCAAACCCGGCGGTCAGTTTATTTTTACCATGAATCTCGACAAGAGCATGTTTGAATTATACACTGTGCTGGAAACCGTGCTGGCAGAAATGCAACTGACCAGGGAAATTGAACTTATGCACCAGCATATTAAAAGTAAACGTCCATCACTTGATGAAATGATTAATGCGTTAAGGGACAATAATTTTACAATTAGAGCACTGGAACATGACCAGTTTAATTACCGGTTTGCCACAGGCACTGCCTTATTAAACCATTACTTTATACGGCTGGCCTTTATGAGTGCCTGGGTGAAACTTCTTCCTGATGATCAGATACAAACAATTTTTGATACAATAGAAGAAAGGTTAAACGAACAATCAGGAACAACTAATGGGATTAACCTAAGCATCCCATTTGTTCTGATTGATGCAATTAAGAATTAAAAAATCGCTTGCGCAATGACAAACAGACAAAACAGCCATTTGAGGATGTTTATCAATGTTCAGATAATATTCAGGGATTATCCTGATAAATGGAAAACTGTACCGGTTTTGGCAGACATTAAAGATCATCTGGATCAGCATTTGGCAGCTATTCAGGCCCTGAACAGAGAAATTGGCATTAAATCCAAAGGGACTAAATTAAAAAAAGATAATTTGCGCAA
>DASQZP010000511.1:0-2653 GCA_035638655.1 Bacteroidales bacterium | reverse complement strand
GGAAAGAAAATATTGCCATCTGTGAGTTCAGCCATAAGGCAAATGGATGGAGCAAGCCAAGGATATTGAAGGCAATGCGCAGCATAAAGGAATATGTCCAGGTTGAATACCTCGGAGAGAGATATATTGTGCCGGTTTATCAATATGTTTGTTATATAAGCAGTTATGATATGGATGCCATTCAATTGCACGAGCTTTACAAGCAACGTTCAACCAGCGAAACATGGATTGAACAGGTAAAAGGGCAGGCAATGGCAGGGGCTACACTAACGAATGATTTTTGGGCGAATGATATTCTTTGGCAATTATACATTAAATGGGATAAATTAGTACATTTTCATTTGTAAAGAATTGAAACTTCAGAGTCATAATATTTTTCAAGTCATCGTTATATTTTTGGTTTATTCCTTTAAAAAATTCAGTAACTGCCTGATGAAATTTTGTAGGCGATTCATAATATTTGGCATACAATATTGTTTTCTTTGCAAACTTCCATAATCGTTCAATAATGTTCAGGTTAGGGGAATATGAAGGTAAAAACAAGAGTGTAATATTTAATTGTTTTGCTGTTTCTTCAACTAATTTACAGTGTTGATAACGTGCGTTATCCAGGACGATTTTCAAAGGCAACCCTTCATAATGTTGCCTGAGTTGTATTAAAAACGATACAATGGTTTCTGCACTGATAAAAGTGGTATTGCTCAGGGTAATAATTTCTTTGGTAATAGCATTTACAGCACCCAATACATTTATCCTGTTGCGCCCGGAAGATGCTTTGACAAATAATCGGGAAATACACCATAATGCACAGATAAAAGGCCCTAAGATAAAATGTGCAGCATCCATAAAAAGCAAATGACATTCCCCGTTTTGAGCCTCCTTGATTGCTGGTTCTAATGTTGATTTTACCCATTGCCTTTGCTTTTCTGTGTCTGCTTTTGCCGGGATATGACCGGTTTTAATATAACGCAATCCGTTATGCTTCATAAATGTACGTATCTGGGAAGGGCTGCGACTGATCCCTGTCATTTCTTCAATTCGCATCTTTGCTTCACGGGCACTCATCGGGGGGCGTTCTGTGAAAGATTTCAATATGCTGTCAGAATAGTTTTCCAACTCACTTTTATTTGTGCCGTAATTATACTGGCAAAGTGATTCAAAACCGCCAGTTTGGTAAGACTGCACCCAATGACTTACCGAATGCCGGTGCAGCCCGCTTATTTGCCCTGCCTCTGTATCAGAAAATTCAGTAGTGGCCTTTATATAAACAGCTTGTATCCTTTTTTGAACAATTGGGCATGGATAATAATATCTTTCGTAATTTAGCCTTTCGATTTCGGCTTGGCTGAGATTTATCCGAAGCATATCAATAGGTTTTGGTTTAACCCAAATTGATATGCTTCTTTTTATATTTTCAATACCTTCTAAAAAAAGTAAATAACAAACTGTTGTGAATAAACAAAAGTGTGTATTACGAGCCTTCATTAATTGTATAAATTTATCCCGTTTTTAGTATATATACTCAAAGCAAATAGCTTTTCGGTAAAATAGCCAAACTCCAGTTGGTTCTGAGTAATTAACATGCAGGTTGTTAATTACTTATGTTCTGTTTCTGTCTTTTTTACACTAATTTGTTTTATCTTTAACTTATTGTAATACAGGGAGATGAAATTAAAGTTGACACAGGAACAAATAACAGAAATTCGGCATTTGCATAGCAAGTGCCCTGTAAAAAGGTTTGCTGATAAATTAAAAGCCTTGCTTCTCCTGGACAAAGGGCTTTCCTGTATCGAGGTTGGTGAAATCTTATTGCTTGATGACGATACAGTAAGGAAGTACAGAAATCAATATTTAGCCCAAGGTGCTGAGAGTTTGTTGAGCGACAACAATAAAGGCTCTCAGGCCTATCTTAGCATTGGGCAGCTTGAGCAGTTGGACAAGCACCTGCAAGACAGTGTCTATTCTGATTCAAAAGGGATTAGGGTCTGGATTGCACAAAACTTTAATGTCAGATATACCGCAAGTGGTATCCTTTCTTTGTTAAAAAGAATGGGGTTTGTTTATAAAAAGCCCGTATTAACTCCATGCAAGGCCAATGTTGGGAAACAAGAAGAGTTTGTAGCAGAATATCGTGAATTGAAGAATAACTTGCCAAAAGGGGACCAAATCTATTTTGTGGACGGGGTACATCCACAACACAATGCCATTGCTGGCTATGGGTGGATCAAGAAAGGGAAAACAAAACACCTGAAAACAAATAATGGAAGGCAGCGAATCAATATCAACGGTGCTATCAACCTCGAAACAAAACAAGTTATATATGTGGAAGATGAGCGGATTAATGCACAAACTATGATTGCGCTGTTGAAACAGATATTAAAAGCACAAAAAGAGGGAAAAATCCATATCATACTTGATAATGCCAGGTATTACCACGCTATGCTTGTAAAGGAGTTTTTGGCAGACAATCCCAGGATTGTATTTCATTTTTTACCACCCTATTCCCCAAACCTCAATATTATTGAGCGACTTTGGCGCATACTAAAAGAAGAGGTGGTTTATAATACCTTTTATTTACGGTTTTGTAGTTTTGAAAAAGCCGTCAACAAATTCTTTGAAGATAAAGTATGGATGAGTAAAAAATTTGAAAAGA
>DASQZP010000510.1:0-2720 GCA_035638655.1 Bacteroidales bacterium | reverse complement strand
TGTGTAATTAATATTCCCCAGTCATTTATTGGTTATAAATGATTAATAGTACCCTTTTTATTCCATAATGTAGTCGTAATTCGGCTATTCAAGGCACTTTTATGATAGATAAATTTTCTATGTGAATTTATTCGGAAAATAAATAACTTATCTAAGCAAAGAGAGATTTAGAGGAGTTATGTTAAAATGGTACGACGCAAATAGTAACACCAACTACTGGTTGCTGAAACTGACATGTTTGGCCTTTTTGTTACTTGTATTACAAACCCCGTTGAAAGCTCAATATGGTTATCCACTTCGCAAACCGGCAAAAGTTCCTTTTCAATCCACCTACATAGAATTTTTGGGAAATGGCATTTTATATAGTATCAACTATGATGTTATATTCAGAAATAATCTTGGATTCAGATTAGGGGGAAGTGTTTATGGAACGCTTGATGATAATCAACGACACACCTATAACGAATTTCAGAGATACTTTACCATCCTTTTCATGGGTAACTATTATGTCGGCCATAAATCAAACAGACTTGAATTAGGATTGGGATTTGTAGAAGGTGAAATTGATAAAAGTTACAAGATCCAACCACCCGGCCTGACTATGACTGTAGCCTATCGATATTTACCGATTATAAAAGATAAATATACTTTCAAAATCGGTTTTACTCCCACCATATCCCATAGAACCTTTTATCCCTTGTTTGGTATTGCATTTGGTATCAAGATAGGAAATTTCACAAAGTGATATATCGCAATAGGTTCAGGTAGAATTCGGTATTAGTTGAATAAAATCAGGCCTAAAGATATGAAAGCTACTTTATTGATTACAATATTTTAATTATACGATTCGCATAATTATACAAATATTTAAATGTAATCGTATTTAAAAACAGTGTCGTATGATTACTTAAATCACATCTTTTAAATGAATAATCCCCTAATCACATTCAAATTAACATATTTGTTTAAAACTATCATAGGAGGTAGATATGAGAGTATCTATATTTAAATATCTTTTCTTGAGCGTATTTTTTATTTGTGCATATGCCTTATTGCCAATACCGTTACAGGCTCAGGAAACGGAAATACCCATCACTACAAGTTCTGATGAAGCCCTCGACCTGTTTGTTGAAGGCCGTAACCACATGGAAAACATCAAATTTGATGATGCAAGGGATCTCTTCAAACAGGCATTGAATAAAGATCCGAATTTTGCATTAGCACATCTGTATTTAGCATTGTCCGCAAATACGGCTGCCGATTTCCATAAACATTTGGGACATGCGGTTGAAAATAAATCCAATGTTTCCCAGGCAGAACAAACCATGATTGAAGCTGTCGAGGAATCAGCCAATAACCGCCCGGATAAATCTATCGCCAAATGGGAAGAGTTAGTTCAGCAATATCCTGAGGATAAAAGGGCTCATCAATACCTTGGTTTTGCTTATATGACCAATAAACATAATCAAAAAGCAATAGAACAATTCAATAAAGCTGTCAATTTGGATGATAATTATGCTCCTGCCTATAACTCACTTGGTTATGCATATAAAGCAACTGGTGATTTCAACAATGCTGAAGAGGCTTTTCAAAAATATATTCAATTGCTGCCAACTGAGGCCAACCCGCATGACTCAATAGCTGATTTGTATACAAAAATGGGCAGACATGAGGACGCCATTAATCATTATAATATGGCCATTGAGAAAAATCCCAATTTTGATTTTTCTCAGCAAAAAATAGGTACAAACCTGGTCTTCTTAGGAAAACACGAAGAAGGTCGCCAGGCCTATCGTAAAGCGCATAAAATGGCAACTTCTGCCGCAGCTCGTGTAAGTCATATGAGAATAATAGCTCATTCTTATCTGTATGAAGATAAATATGATAAAGCTCTGAATGCATTGGATGAAGCTTTGCAGATGAGTAAGCAGGAAAAACTCCCTGAATTGACTGCTTCAATATACTCAGAAAAGAGTGATATCTATCTTTCACAAGGAAACCTGGAGAAAGCACAAAAGTATGCAGATAAAAGTGAAAAGATCATTCGGGAATCTAATTTACCGGATCAGGTTAAGAATACCTATATAAAGAAGGCTCTCTTTGATAAAACGTTAGTCAAAGCAATGGATCAAAATTTTGACGAAGCCTCTCAGTTAGCAGATCAGTACCAGGAACATGTTATGAAAGATTCCAATCCGTTGGATATTGAAACGTATCATGCTCTACTCGGTTATATCGAATTTGAAAAAGGTGAATTTGATAATGCCATCAACGAATTCAAGCAAGCTGATAATGAAAATCCTCATATTCTATATCATATTGCCGTAGCTTATTCACAAACCGGCAATAATGAAGAGGCAGCTAAGTATTTTGATAAAATTGCCAATTGGAATGAACATTCTCTTGAATATGCTTTGGTCAGACCTAAAGCACAAAAAGCCAATCATAATATGATGATGAACCAGGAGTAAAGTTCAGTTCATTTCACAATATAAGAGCATATCGCATTGCGGTATGCTCTTTTTTTATTAGTAAGGAGCATGACTTATATAGGTTATTGAGTGATAAAAAGTGTTTTTTTCGCAGGAGCTTACCCTCCTTTATTCTCCCTATCATTAGGGAGAGTATCAGTTTATGCGTTCCAAATCAAATATATGAGATTCCAATATTTTCCCATTCCATATACGCTCTCCCGAAGATAAGGACAACTTGTCCCGACT
>DASQZP010000509.1:0-4516 GCA_035638655.1 Bacteroidales bacterium | reverse complement strand
CATGCTCTATTCCATTTTTTCCCATTCGCCTTGAAACATCTTCATTATTCAACAAATAAATCAATTTATTTGCCAATTCATTTCTATTTTTAATAAGAAAACCACTTTTATTATCGCTAATCGAATCAAGTACGCCACCTTTTTTATATGCAATCACAGGCGTACCAACCGATTGGAATTCTGCGGCAACGAGACAAAACGTTTCCGTTCCCATAATATTAGCAACTCCAACCTGTGAACGTTTTAGAATTCGCATTTTCTCTTTACCACCTAAATTCCCATGGAATACCACAGTATGATCTATTGAATCTTGGTTGGTAGACAAATACTTACGCCAAGTATTCTCGTATGCTTCTTCTGCAATGCCCCATTTACCTAACTCCTTGTCTCTAGAATATAGTTTCCCTGTACCAATTACATTTAGAGTGGCACCATCCACATGATCTTGAACTTTTGACCATATGGAGGCTAAAATATGAAATCCCGTTCTCGGAATTAAGCTCGCCATAAATGTCACGGATTTCTTGTCTTTTTCGGTTTTATCATCTTCAATTGTATATTGATGTACAGGATTAAATATGAAAGTAGATTTTTCAATAACAGGATGATCTCTTATACTATCTAACTGCTCTCTACTAACATTAACTAATCTTTTAACCAGATTACTATTGTTTATACCATGCAAAACGGATGGGTAAAGATAATTGTGTGACCAAGCTATTGTGTTTAAGTTAAAGTTATGAACAGTTTTTAATACCGCTTTAAAATTATTATAAGAAGGCCACCATATGAAAATTTCGCAATTATAATTTTTTGCCATTTTTATAGCACTTATACAATTTTCAGCTCTTATGCCAACTAAATCTTGAGGCAGTTTTTTGACATTATTAGCAAAAACTACAGGCTCAATTATTGTACCAAAATATTTTTTTAAATAATATGGAACTGATACAAATAAATAATGTGTACCTCCTATCCCAGGATTTCCATTTTCTGGTTTTGAAAGATCTATCTCCGATATTCCATCATTATTTATATAAAATCCAACTTTAATCATATTGTAAGATATTTAATGAGTTCATACGAATATTTCCGTTTTTTAACAACTCCAATAGTTCTGTATCTCGCCGGTTTTATCTGAGTCAAAATGTTTAAGTAATATTTAAATCTCGTATTTAATGTGCACATTAATATGGTAGTATAAACTGGGCACTTCTCAAAATTAAAAAGTATGCATCATTTCTTAATAAGTGTTTTCTCTTTACCATGTAAAAAAATGGTAGTGATCTAAAATTTGGTCCTAGCCCATAGAATATTGATCTTCATTTTAATTTATATGGTAAAATGATTTTAAAAGTTTACTCGATTATATGTAAACTACGATCTATCCAATAATTTCAAATACATTTTATAATGCAGTTCAGCAATACGATACCAATTCCAATTTTCCTTTGAATACTTTTTATTTTCATTTCCTTTTCCGTTACTCGATAATAAAATTCCTCTTTTTAATGCTCTAATAATAGATCTACTATCTTCGACATTAAACGTTGGATTACCTGTTTCATTTAAAATTTCACCTACGACTCCTTTATTTGCTCCCACAACAACGAGACCAAATGTGAAACCGAGTATCAAATTACCAGAGTTCAGAGCATTTAATCTTGGTATTAACAATACGTCAGAAGCATTTAAATAATTTTGAATTTTATCAAATTCAATTCTTCTATTGATTATTTTAATATTTTCTTCTTTTAATGAATAGATAAATACTTTAAATTTGTTTAACTTATTAATTTCAGTACTAGTCATTACAAGCAACAATTTTATTTTATTTTTTAAATTTTTAAAAGATTCTAAAATTAATTTTATTTCGCCATAATCTCTTATTACACCGAATACTAACAAAACGATATCTTTATCATTAATATTTAATGTTCTTCGGGCTTGTATTTTTGTAATATTATTCGGAAAAATGGAGTAATTGCCATGTGGGATTATTGTATGCAATTGAGATTTAAATGATTCATAATTTTGAGTATAATAATGTATAGATGCTTTCCCCATATGAATTATTCCGTGCATACTTTTATAAACTTTACAATATAGGTCATTGTATTGTGAATTATTTTTATGGTGAGGGAAATAGTTATGTTGTGTACACACTAATTTTAAAGACGTACTATACTTCCCTAGCAAATCACCCAATTCATTAATTTCATTTGAATTAGGGATATGTCCCCAGCCGACTAATTCTTCTGGCCAGTGTAAATGAATTATGTCGTAGTCATTTTTACATTCAAAAAACTTATCTAAACCATAATCAACGGAAATACCTTTACCAAGGTTTTCCAATGAAAATTTAAGTTGAAATAGAAATGGATTTGAACTAATACCTATAGAATTTGAGGCTAAAAGAATTTTCATAGATTCAAAGATATTGTCTTGAGTAGTATTGTTAAGCCCGTTATGTAATCTTATGTCCACTATTAACGACAATTGTTCCCCGATGAGCAATTAAATTCGATGGTCTTGAAAAACCTAGATTGACTGCTAAATGATAATATTTGAAATAAATAATCCGTTTTAAATATCACCTTGTTAAGTATATTACCACAATTAATACAGTATTCCAATTTTCTTAGTAAATCTTGAAATTCTAATATAAAGTGTTGGATAAATATTTTACCTAAGAAAGATGGATCTTTTATCCTATTTAAAGCAGATCTGTTTGCGGAAAGAAAGGTTTCAAATCTTATTTTGACTTAATCATAAGATACGAACGGACAGAAAATATTTTTACGGATATAACAATCCACCTTTACCAAGTCATAAATCAAAATTAAGAATATGATGCTACACCAACCATCTTTACCGCTAAGATAACTCAGCCAAATTTTTAAACTTTACGTTTCGTTTCTGCAATTCTGAGAAAGTACCAGAGTCTTTCACTTCCCCATTGTCAATGAAATAAATAAGGTCACAATTCTTCACAGTACTTAAACGATGGGCGATCATAATAATAGTCTTATCATTTTTGAATTTATTCAACGCATCAATAATAGATTTCTCTGTAATACTATCCAATGAAGCCGTTCCTTCGTCCATTATCAAAATATTAGGCTCATCATAAAGTGCTCTTGCTATTCCAATTCGTTGCCGCTGCCCGCCAGAGATTTTTATTCCCCTTTCACCAACAAATGTATCAACCCCCTTTGACGAATTTTGTATAAGATCATCTAATTGTGCGTCTCGGATAGAATCATCTATCTTTTTCTCATCCAGATCCTCATTCTCACATCCAAACGCAATGTTATGCTTTATGGTGTTATCTGCGAGATAAATTGATTGCGGAATATACCCAATATTTTTCTGCCAACTTCTGATATCAGACCAGATATCTACCCCATCAACAGTCACTTTACCCCTGTTCGGTTTGAGCAACCCGGATATGATATTTACTAAAGTAGTTTTACCGCAACCGGTATGACCAACAAAAGCGACTGATTTGCCTTTTTCAATCGTTAGGTTAATATTTTTTAGAATAACTGGTGATTTTTCAGAATATTTAAAAGTTACTCCATTAAGTAATAATTTATCAGTAAAATCTAATTGCTTGTGCCCATTCATCTGTCCATTGTAGTTGGCGTTTTTAAGTTCTATGGTGTCATTATATATTGGATCAATAGTGATCAAATTATAATTGAGAGTAGTTATAGCCTGAATACCTTGATTTAATGTCATTCTTAATCTTATCAAAGCGACCCCGAACAACGACAAAATAGGCAATAATTCGCTTGTATTATAGTTTAAAAAAATCAGAATAACAGCAATACTCAGTAGTAATACTATGGCACCAGTTTCCATAAGTGGTGCCGAAAGCCTTGATAGGATTGAATAATACAAATTACTTTCGGCGAACTCTTCCATATTCTGTTTGAATTGGTTAATAAAGAATTTTTCTCTGCCTAATATTTTCACATCAAATATACCGCCAAAGGCTTCCTGAACTGTTTTAACCGTTAACATACGCTGCTTCTGCGCCAGGGAACCATAATACCTTATTCGTTTTTTTGATTTAAAGAGAAAAAAGAACCCTAAAAGTCCAAGAAAAAATATGGAAGTTAATGTTACAAGCCAATTTGAAAAGATTAGGAGCAATAATATTGACATAGTTAATACAAAATTTAAAATACTTGATAGTAGTGGTGTAATAACGTTATTTACTAAAGATCTTGCCTCTCCATTAATATTTCTTATTAACTCAGATGTGTTTTTATTTAAGTGGTATGAGAAGGGTGCAAAGATATAAGATGAAAACAGATCCGTCGTAATTCTAACTTGAAACTCATTTGTCATTTTTGACTGATAATAATATATATAACTCAGTGTCAAATTCTTTATTATATATATAACAAGTAGCCCAATACTGGCAAAGATTATTATTTCATGCTTTGATAAATTTGAAATTACGCTCTTGAGAGGTGGTATGCTTAATTTATCTGGCGATGTAATT
>DASQZP010000508.1:0-3216 GCA_035638655.1 Bacteroidales bacterium | reverse complement strand
GTACCATCCCCCCCGACAACGAGAATCTTCCTGTAGCCAGTATTAATGGCATCTCTGGCCAAAAAAACTGCATGACCATGTCGTTCAGTAAATATTGCACGAAAAGAAATATGTTCCTTTTTCAGTAAAGAGGCTATCTCCTGCCAGTCTTTTTTACCTTTCTTCCTGCCGGCATTTGGATTTACAATTACAAACCAGGTATTTGCCTGATCAATGTTTATATTCACAGTTACAATATTAAAATCACACCGTAAAAATAGAAATATTTATAATTCCGGAAGAAGAGAATGAAAAAAGACCATTTTTTGGTATACATCCCGGAATAAGGTTTCCTAAATTGGCTGAAAGATCATTGTTTTACTTAAAAAAAGTAGTAAAATTAAAACAAAAAAAGCCGGCAAAAGCCGGCAATTGTAAATTTGAATTTTTTTATTTTTCTTCACCGTCACCCTCTTTTTCTTCAGCCGGAGGATTATAACCGTATGCAATGCCTTCCATTTCATAGCCGGGAATTTCACCATACCCGCCTTTTGCTTCTGCATTGGTAATGAGGATAATATTTGCCCCCATATTAGCAGCTCTTTTCTGTAACCGGATCGTTGCACTCCTTCTTGCAGCTTTCTTACTTCTGCTGCTTGATGCTGCATTACTTTTAACGACTCCGTATTTATAGAGACCTTCAACATCCTCCTCCTTTTCAGTAACCAGAACTGCCTCCCACTGGTTTTCACCAATCATCTGAAGAACAGGTTTGTTATACACCTCAACCCGGCCGTTTTTGTATACAATTCGCTGGATCTGTTTTCGATCAATACTGTAAACCTTATCATCTCCGGGAAATTTGTACTGTACTTCAATTGGCGTTACCTGGTTTACATCCGCCAATATAGTTCGTCCGCCCAATCTGAAAATAGTGTCTGTTATAACTTCCTTGCTATCCTGATCCTGAGCAAAAGCAGAAAAAGTTAAAAACACCGCAACAGACAACATAATAAGTCTCTTCATCATTTAACTGTTTACCGGTTAATATTTTATGTTTTGTTTAATTGCAGCACCTGATCGTAATCTGGCAGCAAAAATAAGTAATAACTTCAATCATTCAAAAAACATACCACTGATAGTTTTCTATCCTTTGTTCCCGCTGGTAAAAAAATAGAAAGCCATGGAGGTAATCATGAGGGAGGAAATGAGCGCCCCATTAAAACCTGCGCTAACACGAACAATAACCAGATAAACAGAGATTAAAAATATAAAAAGTGCAGATAAAACAGTAAGTGATTGTTTGGTAATAAAACCTCCAACAAGCAACAAAAGACTGAATATGATGAGTAATGCTGACAAAATAACCTCACTGTCTGCAAAATTCAATGTTCTGAACGCTGGCCAGTAATGCATCAATATATAAAGCACCAATGCTATTCTCATTATCCATTGTGCCAGAAATTTCCCGTTTTTAAATGGTTTCATAAATGAATGTTATCAGTTTTTATTATTTTATTAGTTTCGAATGAAAAATGATAATCCTAAATTGCAACGGTTAAATACTTCAGAAAACAATACTAAATGAAAAGAATACTTTTATCAATATACATCTGGACTGTATTTTTCCTGACACTATGGATTTTGTTTCCTGTTGCATTAATTATATGGCTGATTACGTTCCCCTGGGACAAAAGGTTATATATGCAGCACCAGTATTCCTGTTTTTGGGCCTGGCTGTATTTAAAGATCAATCCCAACTGGCGGCTTTCAATATTTGGCAAAGAAAAAATCAAAAGAAAAGGCGTAACCGTAATGGTTTCAAACCATCAGTCGATGCTGGATATAATGGTAATTTATCAGTTGTTCTCTCATTTTAAATGGGTTTCAAAGGCTGAAAATTTCAAAATCCCTTTTATAGGTTGGAACATGACATTAAATGGGTACATAAAAATTAACAGGGCAAACCGGCGAAGCTCACTTGATATGATAAAAGATGCTGAAAAAGTTATAAAAAGTGGCAGTTCAATCGTGATTTTTCCTGAGGGAACCCGTTCAAAGACAGGAGATACAGGCAGATTTAAATCCGGAGCGTTCCGCATTGCTCTGGATACAGGTGTACCCATACAGCCACTGGCCATAACCGGCACCAGAGAGGCTACACCAAACGGTTTTTTATTCCCCGGTAAATACCGGATGACACTCACGGTACTGGATGAAATTCCCTATGAATCCTTTAAATCCATGAATGAATCAGAGATAGCTGAAATGGTAAGGAAAGAGATTATCAAGTCAATTGAAAAAGATAATAATTCTTCCAGTCCGGAATGAGGGAGACCGGAAAATATAAACATCTTCTCAGAAAGATGGGTTACCGTGCAGATCAGCAAGGAATTATGAACCGCTATCTTTCTGAGCATACAGGCTGGGAAAAACATCTCAGCATGACCCGTAAATTTGTTATGAATGCATTGTCCGCGAGGCCGGCAGGTAATACAGTAGCTATACTCGGAAGTGGATGGTTGCTGGATGTACCGGTAGAATACCTGACACAAACATTCAGGAATATCATTATGGTGGATGTATTACATCCGCCCCAGATAAAACATAAATTATCTCAATATCAAAATGTACAGCTTATTGAACAGGATATTTCAGGATATTTGCAACCCGTTTGGGAGTTCGTTCAGCAAAATAAAAAGAAAAAGCACCCCGATCTGCCTGATTCAATTGCCCCGGGCATATTTCAACCGGAAATACCCGCTGATACCTATGTTTCTGTAAATCTTATGAACCAGCTGGATATGCTGCTCTCCGATTATATCAAAAAACACCTACCTTTTGAAGAAGCTGAGCTGATGAAGCTTCGACAAAAAATACAACAGACACATCTGAATTTTCTTGAACAGCATGACAGTATTCTGATCACAGACTATGAAGAACTGATAATCAATCAGGAAAATAAGTTAAAAGAAATCAAACCTCTCATTTATTGTAAGCTTCCCCCGTGCACCAACACCGAAAAATGGCGCTGGCATTTCGATGAATCAGGCACCTATCATAAAAATTATAAAACACATTTTAAGGTTATTGCACTCGACCTGGCAACCAGGATACCCTGAGGATAAAATGCTTAATTTAATTAGTGTCTGTCCATAATGTCCGATAACTGCGTTGTTGCAAAAATTTTAATTCCTCATATACATTAGTATACTGCGGATTAAAATTTTTGCACGC
>DASQZP010000507.1:0-2365 GCA_035638655.1 Bacteroidales bacterium | reverse complement strand
CAATAGATCCAACATATTCCAACTTTTTTTCTTCAAGTAAATCTATTAACACTTTTTCATGATCATCTTCGTCTTTAACAATTTGAGCTGCTTCCGGAATAAAATCACAAGCTTTTTCATAAGCTACCTGAGCTCCCGCTTCTCCTTTTTCCATCAACTTTATTCCAAAAGTGATTCCTAACAATCTGGCAATCCAATAAAATTTGAAAATTTTCCATCTGCTTGGTTTTACATCAGTTCCACTGTACTGTTTCCAAAACATGTAATGACGCATTTCGTCATCCCCAATTTTCTTTAAAGTTTCTGAATTTTTCTGATTTTTGACTTTTCTTGATAACCTGGAATAAATATAATATTCAGTTAATTCGTTTTTCTGAAATTGCTTTATCTTGTTAATTTGATCTTTTGTAAATTCCTTTTTCATTCCCAAAGATTTTTATCAAAAATAAGTATTACAAATCTATATAACATAATGTTTAAATACGAATCTTAAAATTTAAATTACGAAAAATAAAACTTTACAAAAAGTAGTTATTTGTCATAATTATCTTGAATAACTTTTCCATCTATCTTTTCTTATTTTTCAATCTCCAAATAAATAGTAAAATAACTTTTGTAGAACAAACTATCTCCATCGTTAAACACAAACTGCTAATTCATAAAAAGTTATTAACAAGCTATAATTTTTTTTGACGAAAATTTGACGAAAATGTTCACAAACCTACGAACCGTAATTTTTTAGTTCCAATATTTTTACTTTATTTGCAACTTTGTTTTTGAACAATAGGGATTTAAGGAATAATAATGGAATTCGAAAGGCGATTAAAAAACAAGACCATACTAACAGTAATGACAGTTCTGTTTGTATTGTGTACAATATATTTTTCATTAGGAATAAAAAATCAAAAGCAATATACAGATTGGCAGATTCAAAAAGAGTCAGAAGTTCTTAATGTTGAGTTAAAGGGATTGTTTAATTCAACAAATCAACTTTATAGGGATAAAATTCAATATTTTGTAAATAATCCAATTATAAAAAAAGAATTAGCTTCTAACAATATTGATGAATTATATAAAAAAACATTTCCATTTTATACAATTTTAAAATCTGAAGATCCTTTCCATTTTGTTATCAAGTTTTATAATGCCGATAATAAACTATCGCTTGATATGGAAGTAGGTCCGAGTGAACAAACAAAATTTGCAGATCCTGAATCATATGTAGCAAAAACAAATAATTTAAAAAAGAAAACTTCAGGTTTTGAATATGACGGTTCACAACTTTACTATAAAATTGCAGAGCCAATAGTTTACAAAGGGCAGTATAAAGGTTGTATAGAATTTGGTATTCGCGAAAATGAAATAGTTGAAAAAATATCTAAGGATAACGATGTTCTTGTTGCAACAATATTTAATGCTGATAAAATAAATAATTCTTTAAAAAATAATTTTAATTCTGATATTAAAGTAAACAACCTAATTGTTCATTCTTTATTTCAAGAAAAGTTTTATGCCAACTTATTAAAATCACAAACAGATTTATCTTCAAAAAAAATAAAATATAACAACAAATATTATTATTCTGAACTTATTCAAAACACTAAACCTTTTCATGGCGAAGGTTTTGAAGGAATCATTTGTACAAAGGATATTTCAATGCTTCAGAACTTGTACAAAGCTACAATTTATAAATCGTTGTTGTTAATAATTCTAATTTTAGCTGGAACTTTTATTATTCTTCAGTTATCATTTAATACATTAATTAATAAATTCTTTAACCTGCAAGATTCGTTAGATAAGAGATTAGCTCAAAAATCAAAAGAAATTGTTGAAGCAAATGCTGAGTTAAATCAAATATTTAACACGACCGGGAATAGTATGCGATCAATTGATAATGATTTTAATATTCTTAGAGTTAATCGTTCGTTTACAACAATTTCGGGTATTAGTAAAGAAGATGCAGAAGGAAAGAAATGTTATAATATCTTCCCTGGACCTTTTTGCCATACAGCAGATTGTCCACTAAATCAAATTAAAAATGGTGAAGAAAGGGTTGAGCAAGATATTCAGAAAAAAAATAAACTTGGTAAAGTTATTCCGGGTATTATAAATTGTGTTGCTTTTAAAGGTCAAAATGGTGAAGTTCTTGGAATAATTGAAGATTTTAAAGATATTTCAAAAAGAGTTGAAGTTGAAGTTGCTTTAAGAAAAGCCGAACAACAATTTTCTGTTTTTATGGACAACCTTCCTTTGGGGGTATTTATTAAAAATGAAGATCTTAAATCTGTATATTTAAATAAATATATGGACATTATTTATTCACATCAAAACTGCCAGAATAAAACACCAAACGAGATTTTCCCGA
>DASQZP010000506.1:0-13968 GCA_035638655.1 Bacteroidales bacterium | reverse complement strand
AGCCTGCAATCACTTTTTAAGGATTATGCAGACTTTTTATTAAATGCTGAGTCTACTCCGAAAAGCCAATACCAGGATTTTCAGCTACTTTTTGCCCTGAGCCCTAAAGGGTAAAGTAGCTGAAAATAAGGCACCCTGCCTGTACTGCTTTCGGCAGGCAGGCCTTTAGGGTAAGGGGCAAATCCTGATTTTCAGTTTTACTTAATAAAGTACTTTTCGGAGTGGTCTCAATGTATGAAATATTATTCATAACGCAGTGATTCAGCCGGATTTCTTACAGATGCCCTGAAAGCCTGAAACGAAATTGTAACAATAGCAATCACGAAGATCACAAATGTTGCCAGCATAAAATACCAGGGATTCAGGTTTATCCTGTAAGCAAAATCTTCCAGCCATCTGCTCATAACAAACCAGGAAAGAGCCCAACCCAGCAAAGTAGCTATCAGAATATATTTTACAGTTTCCCAGGAAAGCCGCATGATGATAGAAGCTACACTGGCCCCCATAATCTTGCGGATACCAATTTCCTTTGTCCGTTGTTCCGAGGTATAGGAAATTAAACCTATTAGTCCGAGGGAAGCGATAAATATACTCAGGAAAGTAAAAATGAATGATATCTTACTGGTTCTTTGTTCTTCCTGATACAATTGATTGAATCTTTCATCAAGGAAAAAATAATTCATTGGATAGTCATCGGCCATCTCATCCCAGACATCTTCAATTTTACTGATAGTTCCTTTAATATCACCGGCATTTAACCGGATTGTATAATAGCCCCCCCAACCCATATCAAGCGGTTTAAACATTAATCCATAGGTTCCTATTTTTTTCTCCAGTGATTCAAAATGGTAATCTTTAGTTACTCCTACGATGGGTATATAATGTCTTTCATCTTCCTTTCCAGGTTGAATTAGACGTGTATCGAGCGGATCTTTAATTCCCAGTTTTTTAAGCCCTGTTTCATTAATAATCATGGCCGCTGTATCTCCTGGAAAATCTTTTGAGAAGAATCGGCCATCCTCCAGCTTAAGTCCGTATGTTTTCAGAAAATCATAATCTACCCAGTTAATCATGATGAGCACAGTGTTGGAGGCTTTTTGACCTTCTATCATGAAGCCGTTGTTATTATTTGGATAACCCGGTATGGCTGTTGAATTTGTCACACTCACAACTCCGGGAATCGTCTGCAGCTGTTGTTTAAAAGCTTCCCGTTTCTTACCTATAGCCTCTGCCCTGTCGAGTACAAGCATATGTTCTTTGTGGAATCCAAGATCGACATTTTGCATGTAGTTCAATTGTCTGTTGATGATAATTGTGCCAGTCAAAATTACTATAGCAATAAAAAACTGAAACACTACCAGGCCACCACGTAAAATTCCATTTCCGCCTTTTCTCCCTCTCATCCGGCCCTTCAGAACATTAACCGGTTTGAACGAAGAAAGAAACATCGCCGGATAAATTCCTGCTACCAAACCGGTGAAAACGGCAATGCCAACAATGGCGGGTATAAAATACCAGTGCTCAAAATAACCCAGTGTAAGCGAGAGATGCAGTGTATTGTTGAAATAAGGTAAAACCAGCTCCAGTATAATAAGTGCACCAGCCAGGCTTAATAAGCTTAACAAAATACTTTCTGTGAGGAACTGCCCGATCAGTAATCTGCGGTCAGAACCAACTACCTTTCGGATACCAATTTCACGGGATCTTTTTGCAGATCGGGCGGTGGCAAGGTTCATGAAATTGATACAGGCAATGACCAGAATGAACAAAGCAACAAATGCAAAGATATAAATGTACTTTTTATTATTGGAGGGTTTCAGACCATGCTCAATTTCTGTATCCAGATGAATATCAGTGAGAGGTTGAAGGAAATAACCATACCGGTTACCACTTGCCAGAAAATCTTCAATTGTAATACCAAGTCCTTCCTGGATTTGCGGACCTGCATATTTTTCAATCATGGCAGGAAACTTACTCTCCAGCTCTTTTGCACTGGCACCCGGTTGCAACATTACATATGTATAATAGCTATTATTAAGCCACATTGTGGAATTACTGTTTTCTAAAGTATGGAAAGAAGCAACCACCTCTGCTTCAAAGTGGGCATTAGACGGGACCTCTTCCATTATCCCGGTTACTGTATAATAGGATGTATCCTGGTTAAGCCGTATCATTTTGCCTACAGGATCATCATCACCGAATATTCTTTTTGCAGCCGATGGAGTAATAACCAGACTATATCTGTTTTTAAGTACGTTATCAGGATTGCCTTTAATCAGAGGAATGGAAAAAACATCAAAGAATGTTGAATCAGCATACAGCACAGTCTTTTCAAAAAATTTCTTATCCTGATACCTAATCAAAACATTGCCATGATCCTGCATCCGGACACTGTATTCTACTTCAGGAAAATCCTTTTTTAAGGTAGGCCCCATGGGAGCAGGTGTCCATGCAGCATGAAGGGCATTTGCCCCCATCTGCCCGTCCATATATACCCGGTAAATCCGGTCGTAGTTTTTAAAACATTTATCATAACTCATTTCATTCATTATAAAAATGAAAATGAGTATGGCGCTGGCCAGACCAATTGCCAACCCAAGAATATTAATAAGAGAATACCCTTTTTGCCTTATGAAGTTTCGGTATGCAATCTTAAAAAAGTTTTTGATCATAGTGATTCGATTTAGCCTTCTAAAATTAAAAAATCTATTTATTAAATGTTCTACTTCAACCTGGAAAACTGTAATCACTCAAACCAGAGGAGATTACCTTGCCTGATAAGTGCACCAGGGTATAAAAACAGCTTTTTAATAAAGCTGCAGAATACACATAGGACTGATGAAGGGGTATTTTTGTTACAATCAAATCACAGATAATATAAAAATTGATCAACTGCTCTAAATGCTTGATGAGTATTGGACCAGAAAAAATGTTCATTTAAAAGAAATTATTATATTTGACTGAATACTGAACCAACCAGGACAAAAATGTATACCCGTTTTTTAATTTCTTTTCTGCTGCTTTTTTTCTGGTCCCTATCGCTTATGGGCCAGGATGAAACAGAAGCCCGTAACATGTTTATGGAAGCCGAATCCTATTATCAGTACGAAGAGTATTCGGATGCACTTCCGATCTATATGAAGCTAAAAATAAATGACCCGGATAATGAATATCTCAATTACAGAATAGGATCATGTTATCTGCACATCCCATTCCGGCATGAACGGGCCATCCCTTACCTCATAAAAGCATGTGGAAATATTGATCCGAAGGCAAAAAAGGGATCATTCAGGGAAAAAAAGGCTCCGCCTGAAGCACTTTATAATCTTGCCAATGCATACAGGATAAACAATCAGCTTGACAAAGCCATCACAACTTATCAGAAATTTAAATCTATAGCCGATTCCGGAAAATATGACTTCAAACTAATTGATGATCAGATCAGGTCATGTAAGAATGCAGCCCATTTAATGAGCGATACAGTGGTATACAGGAGATTTAACCTTGGCCCTGATATAAACACAAGGTTTTCAGAAACAAATCCGGTTGTTTCAGCTGATGGCAAAACACTGGTATTTGTTTCAAAACTCCAATTTTATGATGCGCTGTTCTTCAGTAAAATGAAAGACGGTCACTGGAGTAAACCCATAAACCTGATTCCGTATCTTGGTGTTGACGGTGATGTTTATCCCACCAGCCTTTCTGCTGACGGAACAGAAATGTATTTGTACAGAAATGATGGCTATATCGGAAATTTATATTTAAGTAAATATTATGATGGGGAATGGCATCCAATTATCAAACTAAACGATAACATCAATACAAAATACTGGGAATCGCATGCATGCATCAGTAATGATGGGAAGAAACTCTATTTTACCAGTAACAGAAAAGGAGGCTATGGCGGCCTTGATATTTATGTGTCAGAAAAAGATGCTGATGACAATTGGGGACCTGCCCGTAACCTTGGTCCGGTAATCAATACCCCATATAATGAAGAAACTCCGTTTATCACAGAAAATGGCCAACGACTTTATTTCAGCTCCTATGGAAATTATAATATCGGAGGATATGATATATTTTATTCAGTAAAAAGTGATTCTGGTTGGAAAACTCCTGTAAATCTGGGGTATCCTGTAAATACCACTGATGATGATTTGTTCTTCATGCCTGTACACAACGGAGCAGGAGGTTATTATGCCTTTTTCGGGAATGACACTTACGGACAGACTGATATATACTATTATAATATTTATTCTGATATTAATCCCCGGACATTTAAAATCAGAGGGTCAATTTCAGCTACATCAGAAGCTGCATCAGAATTTCCCACTGAAATATTGTTAGTTAATAAAAACCAGGATACTGTTTTCCGGGAAAATTTACCCTCAGGCAAGAAAACATATTCTTTGGATGCTAATGAAGGGAAATACACCTTGTTGCTTAAGGCAGACGGATTCAGGGATGTGAGTCAACAAATTGATCTGAGAAGAAACCTGCCTTTCAAACCGGTAACATTGGATTTTAAACTTACACCTTTGCCTGTTTCTCCGATGGCTGATACAAAAAAAGACAGTTTGGCCAGTCCTGAAATTTTTCTTCCGGGCAGTATTGCAAAAACAACAGCCGGAGAAGTAATCTCTGTTCCACTACAATTAAGCAGTTCAGGAAGGTTAAATATTCAAAAATATGTTGATGGCCAACTGGTAAAAGAAAATGAGCAAAAGGTTAACAGTGGACATCTTGACTATAAGTACAAAACTGTTCCGGGTAACAATCTTCTGAAATTCACGCTGACAACAGAAGCCGGTCAGTCAACTTCTGCCACTGTAAATGTTAAGATTAGTAGCCCAAAAAATAATGAAAAAAGTCTGGCTGTATCCAACATTAATCAAACTCCTGATTCAATTAATACTGAAAATACATTACTGACAAAACAAGATTCAAGACAGGTAGACAATAATAAAACTAAAAAAGAAAATGAGTCAGAAGCGGGTTTTGTTCCCAAAGCTGACAATTCTTCGCCTTTCACAAACTACAGGCTCTGGATAACCATGGCTGTAGTGCTCTTTTCTCTTTTCTTACTGATAATCTTTTTTTACAGAAGGCGAAAAACTAATAAAAAGTAAATGTTCAGCAAAAACTGATAGATAAAAGTGGGTATTTTCGCGTCATTTTCTTTGTTGATAAGGGAAATAATTATCTTTATGCCGGTTGATAAATTTATAAAGTTTACAAAATAATTATTTCACAGACAGTAACAATATGGCATACAGGCTTACTCTTTTCATAATTTTTACTACAATTATTACACTGAATATCAAAGGACAGTTTTCCTATATTCCGGAAGAAATGTTCGCTGACGCAAATGATTTCATTGTTTCTGAAGAATACAGGGAGGCACTTGCGCTGTTTCAGCGATTACAGGCAGATGGATACGACAATCCCAATATTACCTATCTTGAAGCGATATGCTTTCTTCATATACCCGGACAACAGGAACGTGCCGTTGCCAGCTTTGAGGAAGCAGTAAACCATATCGTTAGCGATTATAAACAGAATGACATCAAAGAAACAGGCGTTCCCAATGTTGCCAAATTTTATCTGGGAGTGGCCTACCGGCTTGATGAACGCATCTCAGAAGCCCTGGATATATTCGATCAATTAAAAAATAAATGGCCGGCGGGTGACAACCTGATGCATCAGAAAATCAACCGGGAAATCAATATATGCAAGACTGCCCGGAAAATGATTGAGCATCCAGTTCTTTGTAATTTCAAAAACGCCGGGGCATTGGTGAACACCCCGTATAACAATTTCAATCCTGTAACTACTCCTGATGAGAAAGAATTGTATTATATGTCGGAACTTAAATTTTATGATGCATTTCTGAACAGTCATAAATCAGACGGTGCCTGGACAGAAGGGAAAAACCTCACCAGCACCATCAAATCTGACGGTACTTTTTATATCACCGGAATTTCTTCAGACGGAAAAACTTTGCTGTTCCATTCCTACACAATGTTTACCGGGGAAGATATTTACCAGTCGGTACTCAGAGACTGTAAATGGTCGGAACCGGTAAAACTGGATTCAACCATAAATACAGGTTACATTGAGAACCACGCTTCACTTTCACCTGATGGAAATGTACTGTATTTTACCAGTAGCAAGCCTGGCGGTTATGGCGGACTGGATATTTATTCTTCCCGTAAAGATAAAAACGGACACTGGTCGGTACCAGTAAACCTGGGCGCCGGAGTGAACACTCCTTTTGATGACATTACTCCTTTTGTGTCTCCGGATGGGAAAAGGCTGTTTTTTGCCTCCACCGGTCATGATAATATGGGAGGATTTGATCTGTTTACTGCACAAAAAGATTCAACCGGAGCCTGGTCCAATCCGGTAAATCTCGGTTACCCGGTTAATACAACGGGTGATAATGACTTCTTTTCCCCCGTGAATGACACAGCTGGTTATATATGTGCCTACAGAGATGATAGTTACGGAAAGGCTGACATTTATCGCGTCACCATTCAGGATTTGCTCAGAAAAGGCATTGTACCAGTTACGGTAACCGTACAGCAAAAAAATATTTCAGGAGTATCTGAACAAGCTATAGTATTCTTAGTCAGCATAAAAAACAGAGATACAATACAACCTGAAAATATCCGGGAAAATATGTATTTCTTCCGGATTCCGGAAGGAAATTATATGCTACATGCAGAGTCGGATCATTTCCAGCCATTGGAACAAAAATTTACTATTTCACAAACAGGGGACAATGATCTTTTAGTCTCGCTTAGTCCACAGAGAAGATATATTCCTGAATTAACCGAACGTACAATACCGGAAGCTGATTCAAGTATTTCCACTTTAATCAAACTCCCCGGAATCATACTTTTCCCTTTTGATCATACAGGTCTTTCAAAAACTGCTGTTAATAAGCTGGATAGTATTGCCAACATCATGAAGAACTATCCTGAACTGATGATCACGATAACAGGCAAAGCCGATGCACGGGGGCCTGCCGTTTACAATCAGTATCTTTCGGAACAAAGGGCTCAAACAGTAAATAACTATATAAAGAATAAAGGCATTAACCCACAAAGGATCAGGGTTGAAGCTACCGGAGAAGAACATCCACTGGCAAAGAATCAACATCCTGATGGGACTGACAATATTGAAGGCCGAAGATGGAACAGGTCGGTTTTAATCAAAGCAACAGACGGATCTCCTTCTGTAATTATTTTCAGAGAACCTGCCATTCCTGAAAGACTTCAACCAGAAGACAAATAAATTATATATCGGAATTACTTTCTAAAAAAATATACAAAGTTATTTCATCTTCAATACATTAATAAATGATATTATCATCCTAAAATGTTCAGATTGCAATAAATTTAAACCTTTGCCCGAAGATATTTTAATTAGAAGTCGATAATTCAGGATAAGTAATTATAATTGTTTCATAATTAAATATATAATTTTTATCTTGTTATGATTTAATTACTAAATTTGTCTGTACATGAAAATTTCCAGTATATGAAACGACTGCTAACCCTAATTCTGTTTTGTTTAACAACCCTTCAATTTTCATATTCACAGGAAGCTCAGGAGGCCTTAAGGCAGGTTTTTAATGATGCCGAATATTTTCTGGTTGATGAATCATATCCGGATGCACTTGCTGAATATCAAAAACTTTACAAAAGAGGGTATGATAATGCCAATATTAATTATAAGATTGGCGTCTGCTATGTAAATATACCGGGAGAAAAAGAAAAAGCAATAGCATATTTGCAGAAAGCCGTTCAGAACGTCACAGAGAACTATGGTGAAGGTTCATTCAGTGAAACCAAAGCACCATATGATGCCTATTTGTACCTGGGAAATGCATTTAGGGTAAACAACCAACTTGAAAATGCAATTCTTGCTTATAAAAAATATAAGGAATTATTAAGCGGTAAAAAAGAACCTGAAAATATTGAATATGCCAATCAACAGATTGCTGCCTGTAACAATGCTATTGAAGCAATGAAACACCCGGTTGATGTTTCCTTTACCGACCTGGGCAATCCCATAAACAATTCCTCTTACAATTATAAACCAGTCGTTTCAGCTGACGAAAATATCATGGCTTACATGCAGCACCTGCCTTTCTATGAAGCAATTTATATTTCAACAAAAACAAATGGCAAGTGGCAAAATCCTGTTAACCTTACTCCAATTATACGTTCTGATGGCGATTACCGGACATCCTCCATTACAGCAGATGGTAAAAAGATGTACCTGACACGGGAGGACAATTATAACAGTGATATTTATGTTACCGAAAATATAAATGATACCTGGACATTACCAGTGATGCTTGGAAAAAATGTTAATACCAAATACTGGGAATCTAATGCCAGTGTGACCGGTGACGGAAAGACTTTATACTTTGCCAGCAACCGGAAGGGAAGCGTGGGGGGTACCGATATCTTCAGGTCTGAGCTGCAGGATGATGGCTCCTGGGGAGATCCGGTTGACCTGGGCGAAAACGTAAATACGGCCCTGAATGAAGACAGCCCTTTTGTCACCGAAGATGGCAACAGACTCTATTTCAGTTCTCAGGGACACTTCAATATTGGCGGATATGACATTTTCTACTGTACCCGCAACGAGGATGGTTCCTGGTCAAAACCAGTAAACATAGGTTTTCCGGTAAACACAACTGACGATGATATTTTCTTTGTACCGGTAAAAAACGGAAAAGCCGGTTATATGGCCCGGTTTGAAGATAACAGTCTGGGTGCTGATGACATATACCGGATATCATTTGAGCCAAAAGTTATTGAAGAGCCTGAAATGATCACGGAAGAGACTGCAGAACCTCCTGCTTTGGAAGAAAAAAATCCACCTCAGATACCCGTTACTGAGAAAGAACCATCGAAAGCTGAAAAAACTGCACCTGAAAAAGAACAGGAACCAATTGTCATACGCAGTATTTTATTTGGTTTTGACTCCTATCAGTTGACATCACAGGCAAAAGAAGAACTCAGTATGCTGGCTGACGCACTCAAAGAACATAAAAAAGTGGTGATACTGATTACCGGACATACTGACTCCAGAGGCCCGGCAAACTACAATGTAACCCTATCTTTAAAACGCGCACAGAGTGTGGCTGATTATCTTAAACAAAAGGGAATTGCTCCTGAGAGATTGAGCACCAAAGGCGCAGGGGAAGAGAATCCGGTGGGAATAAATACCAATCCTGATGGTACCGATAATCCGGAAGGCCGCAGATACAACCGGCGGGTTTCATTTTCCATTAAAAGCGGAGGCGAAGGATATATTATTTTTAAACCAGTGGAAGTGCCGGAAAATTTACAAATTAAATAACAATGACCCGACTTAAACTCTTCTTTATTATTCTTTTCATCTTTAACCTGATTCCCTTTTCTTACAGTCAGCAAAAGTCGAAAAAAGAGGAATATTTTGACGATGGTGTATATTTTTATGCCCGGGAAGATTACAAAGAAGCTGCTTACCAATTCAGCCAACTGTTAAAATATGATTCAACCAATGCCAATTATAATTATAAACTGGGCATGTGTTATCTGAATATTCCCGGCGAAGAAACCAAAGCCATACCTTATCTTGAAAAGGCAGTAAAAAATACTCACTTTAAGTATAAGAAAAAATCATTCACTGAAAAGAAGGCTCCGTTGCATGCCCTTTTTTATCTTGGCAATGCCTACAGGATAAATAACGAATTGGGCAAGGCTCTTGAGATGTATAAAAAATTCACCTCATCACCTGATTTTTACGGGAATTACAACATATCCATGGTCAATACTGAGATAGAAGCCTGCGAACGGGCAAAGATCATAAAGGATAAACCGGTTGATGTCAAATTTGTAAATCCCGGAACTCCTGTAAACACATCCTCTTCAGAAATAAAAGCCGTGCGTTCTTTCGATGGACAAACACTTGTTTTTGTCCGGTCACTCAAGTTTTATGATGCACTGTTTTATTGCAAATGGGAAAATGATAACTGGAGTGAGCCTGAAAATATCACTCCGCAGGTTGGTTCTGATGGCGAAGCCTATCCCACAAGCCTGTCATCCGACGGCACAACACTATATCTTGCTAGTAATAAATCAGGAAACAAAGATATATACACCAGTCAGCTTAAAAATGGTAAATGGCAGAAAATGCAGCCATTGAATGAAGAGATTAATACCCGGCAGGAAGAAACTCATGCCAGTATTTCATCAGACGGTAACCGGCTGTATTTTGCCAGCGATCGTCACAAGGGAGAAGGAAACCTGGATATCTGGGTTTCGGAAAAACTGCCGACGGGTGATTGGGGAGAGCCTGAAAACCTTGGAGAAACAATCAATACAGACCTCGATGAAGACACTCCGTTTATTTCCCCCGATGGCAACACGCTTTACTTTTGTTCCAAAGGACATTATAACATGGGTGGGTTTGATATCTTTTATTCAACCCACGATAAAAATGGTAAGTGGACGGAACCGGTAAATATCGGGTATCCGGTAAATACAACCAACGACAATGTGTTCTACCAGCCAACAGGAAAGGGACCTTCGGGAATAACCTACCGGATCAGGAAAGATGGTTTGGGAGACGAAGACATCTGGATGATAGAATTTCCTTCAAAATAATATTCCGTTTGCCGTCTTCTCTGTTTCTGAACAGATTTTTAAAAAAATAACAAAAAACAACACTTAAAATTTCGACCTTTTCGATAATAACTTATATTTGTGTTTCGAAATTAACAGGCTGATTAATTTACCGAAAGGATGAAAAAATGCCCGGTGAAATTAAAGTTTACTCAAGCATGAAATCTTACACGGATAATTTTGCAGCCTTTTTAATCAGAATTAAAAAAGAACCAAACAAATTTTAAACTTATGAAAAAAGCATCACTGGTATTAAATATTGTATTGATTATTGCAGTAGGCGTTTTGTATTTTCTACATTTTAACAGTCAGCACAAAGTAACAAAGATTGACGATCAGGTTGATTCACTAGCAATTGAAGAGAATGCAGCTCCAAACGGCTCAATTGTATATGTGAACATAGATACGTTGCTCCAGAATTATGACATGTACTATGACCTGAGTGCTGATCTGAACAGCAAGCAAAAAAAGCTTGAAGCTGAGCTTAATTCCAAATCAAAATCGTATCAGCAGGGTGTGAGTGATTATCAGGACAAGGTTCAGAAAGGACTTATCACCCGGTCCACTGCCCAGCAAATGGAACAGCAGCTCATGCAGGAACAGCAGAACCTGATGCAGCTCAGGGATAATATGTCACAGCAGCTGGCTGAGGAACAACAGGTAATGAACCGCCAGCTACTTAATAACATCATGGAATATTTAAAGAATTACAATAAAACCCACGATTATAAATACATCCTTAGCAACAGCTTTGGCGGACCTCTGTTGTACAGTGATAAAGCACTTGATATTACAAGGGAAGTACTTCGCGGCATCAATGCAGAGTACAAATCCACCCGTCCTGAGAAATCAAAATAACGGGTTTTCCTATGGGGTTTGCAGGGAATTATCTCAGCAGGTACGCCGTTAAACTGCCTGAAATTGAGTTTATACCCGGTGTGAACCCCGGGCAGATTGTAGTCATCCCTGCATTTGATGAGCCAGAACTTATAAGAACGCTCAACGCACTGTTGGCATGTAAGCCCGCAAAAAAACATACAGAAATAATAACGGTAATTAATTACCCGGAAAATGTGCCGGAAGATATCAAATCTTCCGGTCGTTTTTTATATGACCAGGTACTGGCATTTGCCCGCGAAAATAATTCCCCTTCTGTTTCCTTTCTCCCGGTATTTTTACCTGATATGCCTGAAAAACAAGCTGGTGTGGGCCTGGCCAGAAAAACAGGAATGGATCTGGCTGTATCACATTTTGAAATAACTGGTAAACCTGAAGGAATTATTGTTTCATTCGATGCCGACAGTGTTTGTGATGAAAATTACCTGGTTACCATAGAGGACCATTTTAATTCGCATCCGGAATCACCGGGTGCATCCATATATTACGAGCATCCTGTATCCGGTACTGATTTTCCTCCGAAGGTATATTCTTTCGTTGAAAAATACGAATTACACCTTCGCTATTATGTGCAGGCACAACGATATGCCGGATTCCCAATGGCCTTCCATACTGTTGGATCAGCTTTTGCTGTCAGAGCCGGTGCCTATTGCAAACAGGGTGGCATGAATAAACGCAAAGCCGGAGAAGACTTCTATTTCCTGGAAAAAATATTCAGGATGGGAAACTTCACAGAAATTAATACCACCCGGGTAATTCCTTCATCCCGTCCCTCCTCAAGAGTACCTTTCGGAACCGGAGCTGCAGTAAAAAAATTTCTTAGCAATGCTGACAAGAATCAGTTAACAACCTATGATCCAAAAGCTTTCAGAGACATCAAGAAATTACTTGATGCTGTTCCTGAACTTTTCATCAAAAATACAGATGCTATACCAGGAGTTATCCATAATTTACCCGATCCTGTCAGTCAGTTTCTGCAGCAGCATAATTTTCCCATGCTTCTTGAGGAAATGAAGCATCATGCTTCAAATGAATCAAACTTTCTCAAACGGTTTTACCAATGGTTTACAGGTTTCCGCATGATGCGGTTTTTGAATGACAACCATCCTGTTCCCTATGCAAAAATCCCGGTAGAAAAGGCTGCAGCAGAACTATTGATAATGCTTGATAAAAAAACATCCCCTGCCCGCTCAACAGGCGATCTCTTAAAAAAATACCGTGCGCTTGACAGGGGAAAAGCAAGTTAGAGTTTGTTAATAAAGTCAAGTGTCTGGATCAAAATGTTCGAGAACAAGGCGCGCTGCTATCGGACATTATGGACAGACACAAGTTAGTTTCCTGAAATTTTCAGCTTCGTATCCTTTTTATACTATGGTTGATGAGAAAGGCAGCTCTGCCTTTCTTAAAAATAGCACCGTTTTTTCGATATCCTCATACATCACCTTATCATTGTCGATAAAACTGACTTCCTTCCTGTATTCTTTCACCATATTTTCCAACAGTGGCGATGTGGTGGCCGGCCTGCGAAAATCGATGGCCTGGGCTGCATTAAAGAACTCAATAGCCAGGATTCTTTCCAGGTTCTGCATGACTTTCCATGCTTTGGTAGCGCCATTGGCTCCCATGCTGACATGGTCTTCCTGCCCCTGCGATGATTCAATCGAATCCACGGATGAAGGGGTTGAAAGCTGCTTGTTATGACTCACCATGGAGGCCGCGGTATACTGAGGTATCATAAACCCTGAATTAAGTCCCGGGTTAGCCACCAAAAAAGGCGGCAATGTGCGCTGACCGGAGACAAGCTGATAGGTGCGGCGTTCAGAAATATTACCCAGTTCCGACATGGCAATGCATAAATTATCCAGTGCCAGTGCCAGTGGTTGTCCGTGAAAATTGCCCGCGGAAATTATCAGATCGTCTTCAGGGAAGATGGTTGGATTATCGGTAACTGAGTTTATTTCGTTCTTAAAAACGTAAGCCACATAGTCGATAGAGTCTTTGGAGGCACCATGGACGTGCGGGATACACCGGAATGAATAGGGATCCTGGATATGTGCCTTCTTTCTGGCAATCATTTCACTCCCATCCAGCACGGAGCGAATGCGCGCTGCTGTTTCAATCTGTCCGCGATGTGGCCGTATTTCCTGGATTAAAGGATGGAACGGTTCAATCCTGCCATCAAAAGCATCCAGGGAAAGTGCACCAATTACATCCGCGAGCTGAGACAGACGGAATACTTTCAGACAAAGATTTACCCCATAAGCGCTCATAAACTGGGTACCGTTCAAAAGGGCCAGCCCTTCCTTGGACTTCAGATGAACCGGTTCCCATCCAAGCTCACGATAGACCTCTCCGGCAGACACTTTCTTTCCTTTATAATAAA
>DASQZP010000505.1:0-11059 GCA_035638655.1 Bacteroidales bacterium | reverse complement strand
TCAATGGATATTATGGGGGATTTCGTCTGCTGAAAGCAGCTATCAAACGATTTTATGAGTATTGTGTGCAAAACAATATTGAACTGGACAAACGTAATTTTACTATTCGTTACAGTTCTGATATTCCAATCAGGCTGGGACTGGCAGGCTCAAGTGCTATTATTACAGCTTGTATGAAGGCTTTGATGATTTTTTACGGGATAGAAATACCTCGTCCCATGCTGGCGAATATTGTTCTTTCTGTTGAAACTGAAGAGCTGGATATATCTGCCGGGTTGCAGGACCGTGTAGCACAGGCTTATGAATATCCGGTTTTTATGGATTTTGACAGGAAAATAATGAAAAAACAGGGCTATGGCAATTACAGCCTGATTGAACGTTCTTTGTTTCCTAACTTATTTATTGCTTACCGAACAGATTTATCTGAAGGTTCGGAAGTTGTTCACAATAACTTACGGGAACGCTATAATTATAATGAACCGGAGGTGTTGGAGGCGATAAACGAATGGGCCGGATTGTCTGTAGCCATGAAGGAAGCACTTGAAAACGGAAAGTATGATCTTTTTCCGGCACTTATTGATAGAAACTTTGATATTCGGCGGTCAGTGATGAAGATCAGTGAAAGAAACATTGAAATGGTTGAACTGGCCAGAGCAGTAGGTGCCAGCGCAAAATTTACAGGCTCAGGGGGTGCGGTTATCGGAACCTACCAGGGAGAAAAAATGTATGATGCCCTGTTGGATGTAATGAGCAAACATAAAATTGAAGTTATAAAACCAGAAATAGTTACCAATAAGAAACCATTTACCGCATGATTAAGAAAGCCGTAATTCCTGCGGCAGGATTTGGAACAAGATTTTTGCCTGCCACTAAAAGTCAGCCCAAGGAAATGCTCCCCATTGTGGATACACCAACTATCCAGCATGTTGTTGAAGAGGCTGTTGAATCAGGTATCACTGATATTCTGATGATTATCGGAAGAGGGAAAAGAGCCATTGAAGAACATTTTGACCGTAATTTCGAGCTGGAGGAACAACTTAGTGAGAAAGGAAAAGAAAAGGAACTTGCTTCCATCAAGTCAATTACAAATCTTGCCAATATTCATTTTGTCTGGCAGAAAGAACTCAACGGACTTGGTGATGCCATCAGTTATGCACAAAATCATGTAAATAATGAACCCTTTGTGGTGTTACTGGGCGATACACTCATTGAATCAGAAGAAAAAAGACCTGTAACAAGGCAATTGATGGATATTTACGAACGCTATAATCACCCGGTGGTGGCACTTGAATCGGTTGATCGTGAACTGGTTAGTCGCTATGGTGTTATTGACGGTCAGGAAATATCTGAAAATCTTTATCTGGTAAGTGATTTTGTTGAAAAGCCCCCGGTTGAATCTGCTCCTTCAAACCTGGTTATTGCAAGCCGTTATGTATTTACCCCCGAGATTTTCGATTACCTCGCCAAAGTAAAACCTGGTGTCAATAATGAGATACAGCTCACCGATGCCATGAAACTAATGGTTCAAAATAAAGCAATGTATGGGCTGAAATTCAATGGTCGCCGCCATGATATTGGCAGTAAGATTGATTTTCTTAAGACCAATGTGCTGTTTGGGCTCCGGAGAGAAGATCTGGGCGAGGAGTTTAAAACCTGGTTGAAAGAGCTTGCTAAGGAGCTTTAACAAATATTTTTTTCTTCCTGCTGAGCTTTTTTTAACAATCTCTGTTATTCATCTGTTAATAGGACATAATGTTTATTACGGATTCTGTGTGATTACGCGTTTCGAAAACAGATTAATGTCATGAGAAAAATTTTTGTTTCTTTTATTATCACTGCAATAATAGCAGGTTCAATCAGTTTTGACTTATCTGCCCAGGAAACCTACAAACAGATACCTCCAATGGTTACCGACAGGCCAACTCAAACAGAGTCTCCTTATACGATCCCCAAAGGATTCCTGCAGATAGAAGGTGGCTTTTTGTATGAATATGATAATTTACCTGTTGGTAATACTCAGTTGTTTAACTTCAGTAATACCGTGCTGAGATTTGGTATAAGCGATAGGGCGGAGATCAGGGCTGGTGTTAATTATCTCAAATTCATTCCGGTGTCTCAGCAGGATGAAATCGGACTGGGTCCTTTACAGATAGGTAGTAAATTCAGAATAGGGGAGGAAAAGGGATTCATTCCTGAAATTTCTTTGGATGTTACCCTCGGTTTACCATTTACCGGAGATCAGATTTTTAAACCTGATTATTTTGCTCCTTCTTTCCTGTTTGCCTTTCAACATACACTTTCGCCAAAAATTTCACTGGGATATAACCTGGGTGCTTCATGGGACGGAGTGAATCCCTGGGCTACCGGTATTTATTCACTTTCTTGTGGTTATAGTATCAGTAATAAAGTAAATGTTTTTGGTGAATTATACGGTTCAGTGCCTGAAAAAGGAGATGCCTGGCATCAGTTTGATGCAGGCATGAGCTGGTTAATAATGAGAAATTTTCAGGTCGATGTATCAGCCGGAACAGCACTAAATGCAGCTGCTCCGGACTATTTTGTGGCGACTGGTTTATCAGTAAGGCTTCCACGCTAACATCAATATAAAAGCTTCAGACAATCCCTGCGGTTCCGGGTGTAAATTTTACTTCCATCTGACGACCAAATGACAGCATGAGGCTTTTGGAGTTGATCTTCATATTTGTAAAGTACTTTCTTATTTCCATTTTTAAGATTGAGTACTGTCAGCTTGCTGCCATGATCAATATAGGCAACCCTGGTACCGTCCGGATTAAATGATGCTGTAGTAATTGCCTGGAATACCGGATTTTCTTTTGCTATCATTGAATTAGTTTCCAAATCAAATACATGCAGGCTGTCATTTGTTGAAAGAATTAGCCTTTTTCCTTCCGGGCCGGCAGTGAGCTGATGGGGAACTTTCATTTCATTCAGGTTGAAAAGGATGTCCGGTTCTTCACCATCAGTGACAGGAAGCGGAATCGCATATAAAATTCCTTCAAATGTATAGGAATACAGGGTAGGCCTTTTTGTTTTACTACTGACAGCTGTTGCCATTTTTACCGGAAAAAAACTCTTTACCTGCTGCTGGTTTAACTGAACAGAGATATTCAGAGGCTTGATGGAACTTTGGTCGAATTCAGCGATTTTAAGATTGCCACCCACAGTATAGGCTATCTGATCATTACTGATCCATTCGGCATCCCCAACCGGACCCTCTGTGATTGATCTGCCGGCTAAAACGGTTCCATCCTCTAATTTTACTGCCAGGAGCAGGTTGTCGGGATTAGCCGCGTCAAGATTCGAATATACCACCAGTACAATACTTGTATCCGGATTGATATCTATTGCTGATGGATAAGCAGGGTGATCTGCCCGAATTGTAAATGATGCCGGGTTGTTTTTTCCTGACATATCCGATACAAATAAATTTTTTCCATCAACAACGGCAATTATACCCTTATTAATATCAAATAATCCACTGCCCATGGTTTCCCATATATATGAAGGCATTGTCTGGACAATTGCTTTTTCTGGTGTACCAGTATAAAGCGGCGGGGGAGGAGGAGCCGGTGCTGTGAACGAGGGAATTTTTGTTGAAATGGAAGCAAGCGTGTTGGAATAATCAAAATAATTCATTATTGGACCTGAAAACATGCCGTGTTTAAAGTCAACGTTCAATCCGTCCGGAAATACTGCATATTGCCAGTCAGGATTCTTCAGGTCGGAAACATTATACTTTTCAATAAATTTTTTCAATGCTGCATCATCATTAACAATATTGCCTATTTTAGTCAGTACGTTACCAAGGGAAATATGTATACTTGCGGTGTACCTGTCTTTGCTGTCAAAATAACCCGATTTTTTTATCTGAAAAGGGAAATGATAGGTAGCATCCACGTATGAATTTGCAGCGATACCCGACAACATGGCGAAACTTCCTTTGTATTGTGTCTGAATAGCTTTTACTTTCTGCTTAGTCGATAACTGATTATTTTCCGGTTTGTCTGGTTTTTTATCTTTCTTTGAATTAAGTGTATATGTCACTCCCTCCTGATTAAAGGATTTGGGGATAAGTACAGGAACATCATTCAACCGTACTTTAGTGAACTCCGGAAAATAGATGGTGGCCGAAAATTCGAAGGTGCCGTCTTTCTTCATGTTGTATTTAACATCCTTCCAGGCACTGATACCCTGTGATTTCTCAATCTGTTTATTCATCTCATTGACAGCCTTCTTCTGAAGCTCATATTTTTCCTGCGGAGTAAGAGTTGTATCAGTTGAAATATTAAGACCCAGGTCGGCTTGAGAAGATGCAGAAATTTCTGCTTTACCACTACCATCCGGATTAATATAAAACTCCTGGGTGGTTTGGACGCAGGAAGTAAGGAGTGGCAATATCAGAAATATCAATATTTGGATACGGTTTAGATTTTTTTGTTTCATAGCTGCTAAAGGGTTTAAAGATGGTTAATTCTTAATAATGCATGTAAATCTATCAGGGGATATTCCCTAAAGCATTATATTACATCTATATTCAGATTTTTATTTGTTCTGTATGAAGGAATAACAAACTTTTACTAAAATCGTTCGAATAGTTCTGGGGGGAGACAAAATTTCATTAAATCATCCGGCATCATTCCAAATTTCCCATGCTTTTTCAGCCTGCAGACGCAACATTTCTGATCCGTTAATTATCCGGGTATTATGGGCAAATCCTTTTTTCAGAAATAATGTTTCTGAAGGATTATAAACAAGGTCGTAAAGAAGATGATTTTCAGTTAAAAACTCGTATGGAATAGCCGGACATGTTTCGATACGCGGGAACATACCCAACGGCGTGGTATTGACTATCAGCAGATGATGCTGAATAATTTCCCGGGTAAGCTCATTGTATGTGAATTGTGGGGCCGACAATTGTTTTTTATGTTTACGGGTAACGAAAGCCGGTTCGATGTTTAGCTGTTTCAGTCCGTGATACACCGCTTTAGATGCGCCTCCTGTTCCAAGGATCAGCGCGTTTTTAAATGTCGGATCCAGCAAGGGGAGAAGAGAGCTGGTGAATCCGTAAATATCGGTATTATAGCCTGTTAAATATCGGGAAGAAAGATCCGGGTATGCTACACGAATGGTGTTTACAGCCCCAATATCTAAAGCCGACTCTTCAAGTTCATTCAAAAAAGGAATTATTTTCTCTTTATAAGGGATGGTAACATTCAGACCTTTAATATCCGGATGGGATTGCAGTAAGCCGGGCAGCTGATCAATTGACTCAAGCGGGAAATTTTGATAACTTACGCCTGTAATGCCTTCCTTTTTAAACTTATCACTAAAATATTTTTTTGAAAAAGAATGAGACAAAGGGAAACCCAGTAGTCCATAAATTTTCATATCTGAGAAGTTTTTGATTCAGAAAATTTTTCAACCAAAAGAATAATAAGAAATCCCAATATTGCAAGCAATATTGCCCATAACAGATGATTGTCGGTGCTGGTGACTGCCTGATAAGTATCAGGTAGTACATTTTTTTCTACCAGTGGCTTTTCAATGCCATGACTATCAATAAAAGTAGAAACAGTGATTTTCCAGGGCCAGATTTTGTTAAGCGATCCAACCATAAAACCCGCCAGCAAGGCAATGGTCATGTCATGATATTTTTTGAGCAGCCATGACAACAGGTTTGAAAAACTAAGTAAACCAACTACTGCGCCCAGCCCGACAATTATAATGATATCAACTTTGAGTCCGTTCACTGCATTCAGCACAAACTGGTACTTACCCAGAAGCAGGAGAATAAAGCTGCCGGAAATACCAGGCAGTATCATGGCACAAATAGCCAGTGCGCCGGAGAGGAAAATAAACCAGTATGAAACAGGGGTCTGTGCAGGAGTTACACTGGTAATGTACCAGGCAAATGCTATACCGGTAATTACTGATATTATTTTCCCGGCGTTCCAGTTTGTAATTTTCTTACCAACAAACCAGGCAGAAGCCACGATAAGTCCGAAGAAAAAACTCCAGATCAGGACGGGTTGATTTTCCAGTACATATTCAATAATTCTGGCCAGACTAACGACACTGATCCCAATACCAAGAAAAAGTGCAACAAGAAAATTTCCGTTAATAAATTTCCAAAATGACAAAGGTCCTTCCCTAAAAAGTACTTTCAGAGCCTTAAAATTGATTGATTTGATGGAATTTATCAACTCCTCATAAATACCGGAAATAAAAGCAATAGTACCACCGGATACACCTGGTACCACATCGGCAGCTCCCATTCCCATTCCTTTAAGTGTTATTCCTAGTAATCCTTTCAGGTCACGGGCCATGCAGTACAATTATGATTGTTTGTAATTTTCAGGTAAAAATTCAAAGAAGGTATCACCACGCAATCCCAGTCGCAGCGATTCGAGGGGTATCACATCGTTGGTAGCTATATTTCCCAGGTTTACATTGGCCCCCAGCAGTTTAATAAACCATACCTGCTGATTTTTATTGGGAGCCTCCCAGAGTACGTTATCGGTTTTTACATGCAGGATAATATCGTCTATCAGTTCAATATTGGCTGATCCGTCAGGATTGTAAATGCCGATAGTGCCGCTCTCTCTTGCTTCTGCAATTACTTTCCACGCCCCAACTTCAAGTTCAGTCTTCATCATTGAAACCCATTCATCCGGAGGAATAACTACTCCGGCTTGTTTGGAACCAACTTCAGATAATACAGTTACCTGTTGAGACAATTCTTCAATGTATTTAAGTTTTTGTTCGTGAGGCAGATACATGGATCCATCTGATATTTCGGCAACTTCGAGGTTATATTTATCAAGTACTTTTCTGAAATCATCAAACATGTTGCGTATAGCAAACATTTCAAATAATGTGCCTCCGAAATATGGTTTTAATCCTGCTTGTTTATAGATTCTAATCTTATCTTCCAGCTGTGGAGTTATAAGGGCTGTTCCAAATCCAAATTTAACTAAATCAGTAAATTCACCGCAGGCATCACAAAATTGTTCAACTTCCTGCAAACTTAACCCTTTGTCCATCATCATAGTAATTCCGGCATTCCGGGGTTTGGGTTCTCTTTTTGGCAGATAAGGCAGGTTAAAATTCATTTTAGTATTTTATTTTTTGTATTGATTAATTAGCAGTTTTATGTGCTGGTCATTTTTTGCCAGTGGAAAGTATTTGAATATTTCCGAATATGCACTATAATCGTTTGTCAGGCCTTTTTCAAAATATACATATCCCTGATCCTTTTGCCCGCTTATAAAATAATATGCTGACAATCTGAAATTTAACGCAGCTACATCTGCGTTTTCTGTATAGGATGTGATAAGAACATTTATGGCTTTGGTATACTCTTTTTGCTGATAAAATACTTCGCTAAGATTAAGTGAGGCTTCATAGTCTTTGTCATCCATCGACAACACTTTTCTGTATGCCTCCTCAGCCTTGTTATATTCCTGAATTTTTAAGAAAGCATTACCTAATGAAAACCAGTATTCGGCGTTATCCTGATCCAGAGAAATTGCTTTATAGAGATTCTCAATACCCTGCTTGTATTGGGCTGTATATATGTATACAAGACCCAACCCGTACCAGGCATCAGGAAATGTATCATCCATTTTTATTGCCCGCTTGTAATAGTTCCCGGCACGCTCATAGTCTCCCATTTTTTCATAACACTCACCTATGAGACAAAGCATATCTTCTGTTTCATCATCAATATCCATAATATCCCGGTAATTGGTAATAGCATCCACGTATTTGCCCTGGTCTGCAAATATTTGGGCCTTTCCAAAGTAGGCAGGAGTAAAATGTTCATCGATAGCCAGACAAAAATCATACGCATCAAGTGCTTCCTTAATCTGATCAGTCTTCACATATAATTCTGCAAGGCTCAGCCAGGCTGTTTCAGAAAAGGGATCTTCATCAAGATAGAGATTCATGTACTTGATGCTGCTTGAATAATCTTTTAATGATTCATGATAATAGCTGAGATTATATAATGTACCGGGATTTTCAGGTTCTATTGTAAGCGCCTGCCGGAGATATTTTATGGCTTGTTCATTTTGTCCAAACATATCAAGATTGAAAGCAATACTTTGAAGCAGTTCAACCTTATCCTCAACCGTATTTTTTAATGCCTGATTAAAAGCACGTAAAGCTTCCCGGTTTTTTCCAAGGGCAAGACATGCTTTACCCTTGAGCATAAGAACCTCTTCGTTGGCAGGTTCTATCTTTTCAAGATTATTTAGTAATCGCAGTGAAAGATTTCCTTTTCCGTTTTCAAGCAGTATACTCGCTTTCTTCAGCTGGAAAACAGATGTGCCCGGGTGCTGCCCCATGGCTATTTCAATGGCTTCCAATGCTTTGTTGTATTTTCTTTCATCAAAGTAGTGGTCGATAATGTCTTCAAACTGGTAAACATCAAAAAAATACTGTTCATTTTTTTGAATCATCTCTTCGTACCGGTCTATGGCCTGAATATTATCGTTCTCACTATAAAAGTATTCTCTTTCTTCGCTCATATTAATTTTGAATCGAACGCTCAAAATTACTAATTATTTATTGCAAAGCAATCATTCAGAAAATTTAATTGCCTACCCTGAATTTGCCTGACATTTTAGCTGGATCTAATTTAATTTTGCGCTAATACTCAGTAATCTAAATTTTTAAACGCTTACCAGATGTGGTAAGTTTTTTATTAATTACTCTAAGGAATTTGATAAACATAAATTGTTTGCTGACTTAAAAATATTGTCATAAATACTGGTAAACAATGATTTAAGTATATATCACAAAAAAGATTAAGGGTACCAACATTTGTTGATACCCTTTTTTATGTTTTACAATTGCTGTGATCAGGAAGTAATTGTAGCCTTATTATTATTTTTTATTCGGTTCTGTTAAAGATCTGGTTTTGTCCGGATAAACGCGCTCGAATTTCCGGATGCGCATTTTTTTCGCCATTTGTCTGCTGGTTCCGCTTTTCAGTGACGAAGAGGGGATGTAATCCACATATGCAACGAAATAGTTGATTTTGTTTGGTTCAAGTACCGGTGTGGCTATGAAATCAATATCTTCCTCAGCCAAACTGTAATTGTTATAGTTTTCATGCCATACATCTACATAAAAACTGGATTGGTAAAGGTAAGTAAATGTAACATCCCCGTTTTGATCGGTAAATCCTTCTCCCAGCATATTAGTCTCATTATTCCAGTCAGTAAGTGAAGGGTAAAGGATTACACTTGCATCCGCAACGGGATATCGGTCGAAGTATTCAAGTACAGTAATTACCAAACGAGTTGGTGGTAGTATATCTATAGAAAAATAGGACTTGTCGGCCACGCGATCGTTAATGTAGGCCGTGAGGGTAACCAGGTAATTGCCTGGCTTTGTCCAGCTGTGGACCGGTTCATCATTGTAGGAAATATTACCATCTCCAAAATCCCAGACGAAATAATCAGCATAAAAATTATTGGGTGAAAAGCTTACCAGTTCATCAGTTTCAGCTGAATTATGACTTGAATAAATTTGCAGTTGTATTGGTTCCAGCACATGAATTGTTTTGTAAGCTCTGTCCAGTCTGTTATCCGAACTGTAAGCTGTCAGTGTGATCGTGTAGGAGCCCGGTTCTGTAAAGGCATGACTGACGTCCCGGTTTGTACTGAAGGTACCATCACCAAAATCCCATTCAAAATCCACTGCGTTAATGGATGTATTGGTAAAATGAACAGGTTCACCCAATTCGAGTGTTGAGGAAGAACTATAAAAGCTTGCGTCAGGCCGCATCTCGCACCCTGCCAGTACGAGGGTGGTTATTGCTATCAGGAGTATGCTTTTTTTCATGATATACTGATTTTAGAATTTAACAAAATTTAACCAAAATTTGTGCCAAATAATTAAACAGTACATAAAACTCAGTATATCAAAGTTATATCGTTATAATTAATGTTAATTCAATAACGATCTTTTGCTTCTGTTGGATTTTGTGATTTATGCATTCAGCATAATCCGTGACTTATGATTTGAGTATATAAGTTCAAACTGTCTGATACTTTCAAAGGAATAAAAAAAACAAGCAACCTAAAAAGCTTACAAAACAGTCATATTCTATCTCCAGGCACCCAGAATTGCGCCCATCGCGATGAATGAGAAGGTGAGATAGCCCCCGTTAATAAGGATGTACTTCCAGGATCTTTTTTCAAACAACGCGATCATGGCAAATCCCAGGGCAACCCAGCCCACGCCGGCCAGTGCTCCGGCAATGATACCCCAGGCAAGAGTGGTTGATTCATCAGCAAGAAAAAAGGCCAGGTTGAGCGCCATAATGAAGGAAAATACAAAAGCAAGCCCGAAAGTACGGCCAACATTATCCTGGTTATTATCTTCTTCAGTAAAATTATTTACTTTCATCCAGGCTTTTCCAAAAATGAACTTTGAATACCAGACAGCTCCGATAAGAAACATTGAAACAGCAGCAACAAATACTGCAAGGTAATTTACAGCAGACAGATCCATAGTTTATTTTATTAGTCAGACATATTTGTAAAAATATTTTCATGAAGCACCAAACCTCCTGTTTGATTGCTGGTAATAAACCAAATATAAAGAAAAATACTTTAACGTCCGAATTTATCTTTAAAATAAAATTAGGAACATGGTGTTATTATTAATTATATGGGTAAGAGATTATCTGTTATAATGCTATTTCTGATTATTATTAAACAACAAAGATTTATCCCTGGCTTTACCAGCCTCATAAAGGGATTCGGGAATCACTTTCCAGTTATTGTCTTTGACAGGGGTGATTGGTTTATTTTTGCGAATATATTGTATCAGGTAATGCCTGAAATCCCGGTCAGTAGACCAGACAATCCGGCTGGTAAGTTCTTCATGCGGTATTCCTGCCCCCCGGGTAAGGTGACCTCCACCACCACTACCACGATAGGAATTCACGGCTACCGTGTACACTGAATCAGGGAAAAAGGCCCTTCCATCGGTGAATCCGGAAATATGGATGCGATTTTTAGTT
>DASQZP010000504.1:0-3628 GCA_035638655.1 Bacteroidales bacterium | reverse complement strand
TCGTCCGTCGATCGGTATAATCTGTTTTTGATAACCGACATAGGAAAAAATGAGCGTATCAGACGGCGAAGGAACCGTCAGCTCATATTCTCCCTCAGCATTTGTGCTAGTTCCACGCGTAGTACCTTTTACCAAGATATTTACGGCGGGCAAGGTCTCCGAGGTACTGGCATCAATCACCCTTCCCGAAACAGTATGTTGCGCGATAGCATCTACCGAAGAAAAAGCAACAAATAATGCTATTAACAACAAACTTTTAAGTTGTAGATGTACTTTCATAATCCCCAATTTGATTAATGTGTTAGCGAGCAAATTGCAACTTATTTTTGCAACTGAGAATCGTCAAATTCTCTAAGTGTATTTTTTACACTTCTTTCCGTTGTTCATTTTTAACCATTCTCATAATCAGATGCAAACCTTTCATTAAATTTGATTCTTGATCTGAAAAAACAGTAAAATTAGCGCAATTATATCCATCCTAAAAGCTCTATTATATGCCTTAAAATGATATAAATACATATTTCACAGTACTTGATCTATAAGGGAGGAAAACTAATTACTGCAAAAAATGATGGTATATTGCAGGATTTTTGCAATTTTATTTGCACTTAAAATTGCAAACTGACAAAATCTCGTGCTAGAAATCCATTTTAGGCTGGCTATTAAATGTATTTTACACACGTAAAATTTCTTGGAATATTCTTCAACCGAAACTCATAAAATCTACTTTTCACCAGTGGAATATCTGGGCAATTTCTCCAGGAATTTCTCAGCTTATTTTTTGATCGCTGCTTTGTCCTCATCGGATTTCTTATCGTACATATTCACCATAAAACTATTGCGACCGCTGACCTCAAAAGCCTCCCGCTGTTCATCCACAAAATTCCAGTACAGATAATTGAAGGGACAGGCCTTTTTGCCCGTTTTCTTTGTGATGCTATATTTGCAGGATGTGCAGTAATCACTCATCTTATTGATGTAGTTGCCACTACTCACATACGGTTTGGAAGCCAGCACGCCTCCGTCGGCAAAAGTGGACATCCCCAGTACATTCGGCAGAACCACCCATTCATAAGCATCCACGTAAGCCAACCAGAACCATTAATTCAGCTTACGCGGGTCGGTACGCGTCAGATTGCTAAAATTACCTAAAACCATCAGCCGCTGAATATGATGGGAGTACCCCTGTTCAATGACCGGTTTCAAACTCTGCTTCATGCAGTGCATCTCCGTTTCCCCGCTCCAGAATAACTCCGGTAACTCTTCCGAAAAGTCCAGGAAATTGGTTTCCCGGATCTCCGGCATCAGGGCTTCGTAATAGATTCGTACAAATTCCCGCCACCCGACAAGCTGACGCACCAGCCCTTCAACGGAATTAAGCGGTGCCTCTCCATTCTGATAAGCCCAAATCGCTTTTTCACATACCTCCCAGGGTAAAAGGAGACCGTTATTCAAATACAACGAGAGATGACTGTGAAACAGATAAAACTCATCAGTAGCCATCGCATCTTCATACGGACCAAAATCAGCCAGACGTTCTTTTACGAATTCGTCCAATGCTTCTAGGGCCTGTTTGCGGATAACGGCGTAATTGAAATTTTCCAAGCTTCCGAAATGATCGGGAAATCTTTGATTTACCAGTTCCATAACCTCATTCGTAACCGCATCCGGTTCAAATCCCTTTACTTCAGGGACTATATAATCAGCCAGCAGCGATTCCCGATTATCCTCATCATAATTCCACTCCCCGCCCTCCGGCTCATCGCCGTCCATTAGATAGCCAGTCTTTCGTCGCATCTCACGATAAAAATACTCCATTCGGTAACCGGGCTCGATATTGGGTTTCCACTCTTGGGGATCTGCAAAAAAGAAGGTATTCGAGATTTCACTAAGCCGTTCTCCGTACTTTGATTTCAGCTTCCGCAATCGCTGTCTGCTATCCCATTCCGATGGCGTCATGTAAATAACAGCTACTTCGCTTTGATCTAAAAGCTCCTCCAACCCCTCACCATAGTGTTTGTCAGTAGCGTGATAGTAAACCGGGAACCCCGCCTCATAACATTCGAGTGCAAAATGACGCATTGAGCTTAACACATACGTCAATTTCTTTTTATGATACGGCAGTGCGCTCCCCTTTGCCACCGACTCTATAAATATCAGTAACGGGTTTTCCTTTCGGACCCAATCAGGCCAAACCTTAAGGTTAAGCTGATCGTGAAGTACAAACACCGCTTTTCCATGCTCTGATAAATTATTTCGGGGAATCCGTTGATCAATTTGTTCGAGATTTTGTCGGTAGCTCATTATATAATACTGTTGAGTGGAAGAATCTATCAGTGCAATTCGAATGCAGATACTTGCGTTCCGAAATCCAACTTAACTGTCAACAGAAAACGTTATGACTAAAACAATTATCGGCGTTATGGGTCCCGGCGAAGGAGCCACCCAAAAAGAACAAGAAATGGCTTTTGAGCTGGGCCGACTTATTGCGGAGCGAGGGTGGGTTTTACTTACGTGCGGACGAAACGTCGGCGTAATGGATGCAGCCTCCAGCGGTACTCAGGAAGCAGGCGGCCTGGTAATAGGTCTGCTTCCGACGGAAACTCGGAAAGGAGCATCGCAGCATGTTGATATCCCTATATGTACGGGTATCGGCGGGGCGCGAAATAATATTAACGTACTTAGTTCGGACGTCATCGTTGCCTGCGGGGTGGGAGCAGGTACGACGTCCGAAATCATGCTGGCGCTGAAAGCCAAAAAGCCGGTCATCCTGCTAAATTCCTCAGATAAGCTATATCAGTTTATCAAGAGTCTCCCCTATCCTATTCCCAAGCTTGCCGAATCCCCTGAACAAGCAGTAGCCTGTATTCAGGAATTTTTATCCTAAGAATTTACTGATCTGTTTTGATTTAAATATAAATACTATTATACTAGTACTAGTTAGTTAAAACTATTGAGATAATCCTGATATCATGAAAAAATCATTGACACCGCTGGGCGAAACGGAAATGGAAGTACTGCACCACGTCTGGGATCTGGGTGAAGCTACCGTCAAAGATGTACGCAAAGAAATTCTCACAAAACGAGAAGTTGCCTATACCACCATTATGACTGTAATGAAAAACCTGGCTGAAAAAGGGTACCTCCAATATCGCAAGGATGGGGTTACCTACGTTTATAGCCCGGCACAGGAACCGGAAGCGGTGCGCTCTAACCTTATTAGCGATCTTATGAAGAAGGTATTCAAAGGGTCGCCCAAGGAACTGGTGCAAGCACTGGTAAACAGTGACGACATGACCGAAAAAGATCTCATTGAGATTAAGAATATGATTGATCAAATGGAGGACTAACCATGACAGAATTTATTCACTTACTTCAAACACTTGGCGAATTAATGATGGAACACCTGTGGTTTCCGGCCTTGGTATGGACAGCTATAGCCACACCTGCTGCTCTGCTGTTATATTTGAGTAAATCCATACCGGCGGTATACCAATATCATGGGCGAGCTGCCCTGCTGATCAGCCTGCCGGCAGGTATCCTGGCTTCGTATGTCAGTGATATTTTTACTGCGGCCTCAATGGCCGCTCCCCGGCTCTTTACTGTAGAAAATCCAATTGCATTAACC
>DASQZP010000503.1:0-2485 GCA_035638655.1 Bacteroidales bacterium | reverse complement strand
CACGCGACTCACATACTTTCTTTTCACATAAGGTGAGATTAGCATAAGCACACTCCTGTGTGCATCAATATGATCCACTCCGTTCTGGGAATCATCTTCGGTAACTACAATCAGCATATTCTTCCAATAGGATGTATGGCTGAGAAATTCAACTGTCCGTCCAAGAGCCAGATCATTGTCAGCCATATAGCTTGCTCTGAATGGATAACCCGCTTCAGGACGTTCTCCTGCACCATGATCATTTGGCAGGATAAGGGTAATTACTGAAGGCATCGTATCATTACCCTGAACATACATTCTGTTAAACTCTTTAATGAACTGATCGGCTCTGAACTGATCCGGAATAGAGGTATTATACGACGGATATACTCTGGATGTACGGTTATATAACCCTTGAGGCAAGGGAAAATTAATAATCTGGCGTACTCCCTGATATTTATAGGATACATCATATATGGCGGGCTCAAACATGATACTGAAACCAAAATTATAAAAACTAATCTGATTCCTCAGCAGGTGATCCCACATTGAACCTGCTTCGTTGTAATCCTCAGGATATATAGCACCAGCTGCTCCGTTCATAGCAAATATTCCGGGAGCTGCCGAGGCAGGCTTAAAACTCCTGTTCCCCCCATAAGAGGCAGAAGTACAAGTCTCAGTCCATTCATTCGGATAAGTATTGACCAGCCATCTGTGCCCGTCAGCTGAATGATCCGAATCCACATAAAAATTATCCGAAAGCCCAAATGTTGTTGCCAGTAATAAGTGATTAGGCATTACTGTTGCATGCTGAAAAGAATCGGTTTTTTCATTATTACTGAAACTGACACCAATCCCGTATCGTGCCAGTGAAGGATCACCCGCTGCCTTTTTTATCTGCCCAAAGATTTCGTCATAGCTTCTGTTTTCTTTTGATATGAAAACAATGTGTTTAACAGGAGATTCTTTTTCACCAGGAAACAGTGGTACCGAATTATTACTCCTGTCATCAAATTCCGGATCATTTGCTTTTCTAAATCTGAAATTATTTGCAATAACCTGTTTCGTTAATGCTGGCAGTTCCTTATCTTCAGGAATCTTAAACACCTGCAATGTGCCTTTCATCAGGCTGCCCACGTAGCTTCCTTCCGGTCCTTTTTGAAAATGCTGTCCTCCGTTTGGACCACTGCCAAATCCTTTTGCATTGGCCACATAAAGTGTTTTTCCATCAGGACTGACCTTTAGTTTTGACGGAAACCACCCGGCAGGAATGTGTCCCAGTACAGACAATGAAGGAATATCAATGACAGCAATTGCATTGATACCCGATTCAGCCACATACAAACGTTTCTGATCAGGTGATACTGCCAAACCAAAAGGGATCACTCCCCGGAATTGTCTCACGCGTTTGTCTGGTTTCAGATATATGGTTTTTATTACAGTATCCTTCTCAACCGATATCACCGAGATGTTGTCGTTATTTCCATTACTCACAAAAATATAATCATCAGTAGCTACCAGTGAATTCGGACTTGCCCCACCAACGGCCGGAATGCCTTCTACCATGCTGCCCACCAAATGGCCGGTTTTTGTTTTTGCAACTACTGCCGCAGAATCCGGAGTACCAATATCAACAGTAAAAACGGAAAATGATTCGGGTACATTAGGATCTCCCAATCCTCTTACCTTCAAACTATCCTCTGTAATATAGCCGTTCTCAGCCTCTACAGAATTGTATTCATATGCAGGAAATTTCCATGCTGTCTGCACTATGCTATCCTTATTAATACCAGGTAAATAAGCATATTGAAACATACCAACATTGGCAATATAAGCCTTTGTCTCATCACGGGACAAACAAATACCAAAAGGATATCTTCCTACCGGAACATTTTTAATGATACTGTGATTGTTTGTGTCAATAATTATCATCCTGAATCCAATCTGATCAACAGCATATAATGTTCTGCCGTCCGAACTTAATTTTATGTCACCAATATAGCCGTCTGTGTAATCAGATATACTGTCTTTGTAGCTGCAATCAATACTATCCAGTTTTTTCCCGTCGGAAAGGTTAAAAAGATATATTTTATTTTCCTGCCCGGCAGACACATATACTGCCCTATTATCAGGTGTGACAGCTAATCCCATGAAAACTGAAGCAAGAACGCCTTTGTCAGTATTGGCTCCGGGAGGGATCTGTTGTACTTCCGGATGTCCGGCTGGCAAATTTCTGATGATTGATATGGATAGCGGACTGGTCCCGGAATTTGCCGTAACGGCAATGCTACCATCGGAACTAAGGGCTAAACCGTAAGGATGAGGTGCCAATAGTATACTTTTCCCGTAAGGTTGAATTAACCTGCCATTGGGTAAGACTGCTGTACCTGCTTTCTGAATTTCGCAAAACCGGTCGCCGGCGGGTGCTGTGATAATCCAGGGATTATTTGCAGATTTATGAGTGCAGCCAAACATAACTACCAGGCTGACCATCGTAAAAAATATT
>DASQZP010000502.1:0-4419 GCA_035638655.1 Bacteroidales bacterium | reverse complement strand
ATCTGGTTTTCATCAGAAATCTTTCTTATTTCTTCACTGCGTTTGCTCTTTACTTTTTCCGGAACCTGCTCAGGCATTCTTTCTGCACGAGTGCCTGCACGAATTGAGTATTTGAAGGTATGAATATGACTAAATCCAATAGAGCGGGACATGCTGCAGGTTTGTTTAAAATCTTCATCGGTTTCTCCGGGAAAACCCACCATAATATCTGTTGTGAAATTCATATCCGAACGTACTTTCCGCAAATTCTCAATCAGTTTCTGAAAAGATCCCACAGAGTACATACGTTTCATCCTAATCAAAATCCTGTCGGAACCACTTTGCAGACAAAGATGAAGATGAGGAGCAAATTTAGGGTGTTTGGTCAGATTAATGAACTTTTTCCCCAGCCCTTCAGGTTCCAGAGATGAGATTCGTAATCGGAAATCACCCGGCAGGTTCAGTATCTTTTCAATCAAATCTTCGAAGTTAGTGCCTGCATGATCATACCTTCCTATATTCACACCTGTGATAACCAACTCTTTGTAACCACTTTGAATCGCTTCCCGTGCATTCTTAAGAATTTTCTCCACAGGCCGGCTTACAGCTCTTCCCCGAACAAAAGGGATAATACAAAACGTACAGAAATTATCGCAGCCATCCTGAATCTTAATGAAACTGCGGGTATGATATATCTTCTCAGTCAGATCATATTCAAAATAATCATCCGGAAGACTTTCCGGTTTCAGCATTTCACCATTAAAGTGAGCTTCAATCAGGTTGTATACTGAACTTTTATTCTTGTTATCAACGATATAATTTATGTAAGATTTATTTTCGAGTATTTTCCGTTGATCCGGAGATATACACCCTGTCACAACCACCAGGCCTTCCCGGTTACTTTTGTGGGCCTGCTGAAGAATATTTCTTGATTTCCGGTCACTTTGGTTGGTTACCGTACATGAATTTACAACATATACATCAGCCTTTTCTCCAAAAGGAACAATTTCATAATCATGGCGATTAAAACGGGAAGCCAGTGCCTCTGTTTCATATTGGTTCAGTCTGCAACCAAGTGTTTTAAATGCAATCCTCCGCTCCATAACTAATTATATTTTCTGCTTTTTGAGTATTGTCTGGTATTAATTCGCCTTCCATGGCAAAAGGAGTAACAGAAGAAATTTTTACATCAACAAAGCTCCCTTTCAGACTGTATTCGGTTGAAGGAAACCTCACGGTTAATTTACCTTCTGTTAATCCGGTCATGTAACCCTGCTTTTTATCTGCACCATAGACAAGTAGTCTCAACGTTTTCCCTATAAGAGTTTTATTATATTCAAATGAATGTTTCTTTAATTCGTCAGTAAGTATCTCCAACCGTTTTTTCTTGATGTCATTTGAGATGTCATCTTCCCAGCGGGCACTAAGTGCCCCGGGACGCGGCGAATATTTAGCTATGTAAGCCATATTGTACTTAAATTCATGCATGGCTTTTCTTGTATTTTCAAACTGCGCCTCAGTTTCGCCTGAAAAACCAACAATTATGTCTGTAAACAAAGTAGCTTCAGGAATTAGTTTGTGAATAGAATCTACAATACTCCTGTATTTTTCAACAGAATGATTACGTTTCATGCGCATTAGCACACGCTCATCTCCCGATTGTAATGGCAGGTGAATCTGCTTTGCCAGAGATTTGTGCTGACTGATTACCTCAATTACTTCATCTGTCATATCTCTTGGATGTGGTGAGGTAAAATATATCCAGCATTCCTTGCCGGATTCATCTGTAACCCTGCCAATTTTTCTTAAGAGCTCAGCAAAAGAAATCTCTTCTCCCTTTTTATCAAGGCCGTAAGAATTCACATTTTGACCAAGCAGCGTAATGGATTTATAACCATTATTTACCAATTGTCTGATCTCCTCAACGATTTCACCGGAGGAGCGTGAAACTTCCCTGCCCCTGGTATAAGGAACGGCACAAAAAGAGCAGAACTTATCACATCCGTTTTGAATGGGAACATAAGCATAAAAACCAGATTGATAATCAGGGTCAACCTGCCAGAAATCAAAAATTTCTCTTTTTTCCAGCCCGGGATAAAGCTGTTCCACACTATATGAACTTGCAACCCCATACTGAGAGAGCATTTCGGGAAGCTGCTTAATCTCTGAAGGCTGAAAGACAATATCAAAAAGTTTTAAAAATTTCTCCTTGTCGGCAGGTAATACACAACCTGAAACAAATGTCACCAGGCTTTTTTTTCTTTTCCATTTGTTCCATTTTGCTATCCTTGAATAAACTTTGTCAATCGATTTCTGACGAACTGAACATGATAGAACACCAAGCAGATCAGCCTCTTCTTCAGAAACTGCCTTGCGATATCCCATCTCCTCAATTACATGTGAAATTCTTTCACTGTCAGATTGATTCATCTGACATCCTAAGGTGAGCAAATAATACCTCATTTAAACTGTTTTTTTTCTCTGCAATAATCAGAAATAAGCCTCAGTAAATATCTGATCCCTTGAAAATCCTTTTGTTTGAAGAATTTCATAAGCATCATAGATCATATTGCTGTTTCCGCATAAATACACCAGCATTTCCGGATCAAGCCTGTTTTTGATTAGAAAATCGGTCACGCGACCATTAAAAGAACCAGCTTTATCCTTTGTTGTACACAAAAAATATCGATCCTGATTATAGGTTTGCCGACCATATGCTTCCTCCACAGTCCTTACACCATGAAGTACAAAGTAATCCATATTTTTATAACTACGCACAAAACTGTGAAAAGGCGCAACTCCCGTACCACTTGCTACAAATAAAAATTTCTTTTCCTGTAAATCTTTCTCACTGATACCAAAAAAGCCAAAAGGCCCTTCAAAATTCAATGCATCACCAGGTTTTAGATGACAAAGTTTTTGTGAAACCTCCCCATCAAGTATTTCTTTTACCAAAATCTCCAGATAATCGTCATTTTCACCTGAATAGATGGAATATTCACGCATCTGGATACTATTTGGCAACCCGACACGAAGGTATTGTCCTGCCCTGAAATCCAAATCCAAACGATCCATTCTGACAATAAAAGTTGATTCAGTAAGTTTTTTTATCTCTTTTATAGTAGTTGTTTTTAATTGTTGATTCACTGCTGTGTCCATATATTTTAATACTTAAAGATTTCTTATTACTTTTTTACAAAGATGCACCATTTTTCAGATTTTAAAAAAAATCAGGGGAAAGATTGAATTTTATCTGAAAATATAATAGTAAATTCTTTTTAAATCAACAATTATAAGACAGGAAGGTTTATCCCGGAATCAGTGGTAAAGATTTGAGAAGAAATAAAAAAATTATACAGGATAATTTCTGTTTTAATAGATAGCTTTAAGTTTATTCCAGATTCTCTCTCTTTTTCATTCTTTTAAAAAGTCTGGGGCCCACTAAAAAAATGATTATTGACTGGAAAAACAAGCCTGGCCGGTTAAGACCTGTAATAGAAAGATTTTTAAAAAGTTTACCAAATATTTTCCTGTAATTTTGAGGAGGATTTTTAATCGTATTTTTGGTAATTGAAAAGATTCTTTTGTTTCTGTAATTTATATAATTTTCTTTGCCTCCAACCCGAATCATTTCATCACCCCATAATTCCAAAAAATTTTTGATATGATCGTAACGAAATGTAATATCCTTTGCTATTTGGCTACTTCCATGCTCATGTCGAATCATCAAAGGTTCATGAACAGTTTCAAAATGATAATTCCTGGCTAATCTCAATAATGCATCATGATCATCAAAACCGGATGCCTTTGGATCAAGAAGTCCAATGGATTTAAAAGCTGAAGTTTTAAAAAGAAAATTAGTAAACCCTGAAGGCGTAAAGCTTGTAAGTAATTTTTCATATACATTACCAGTGGGCATGGTTTTATTCATAAGGATTTTCTCATGCCCTATATCATCATGGATCATATACTCGGTATATATTGCACCGACTTTTTCATCATTCAGTTCAATAAATTTGTTATATAGCTTTTCAATGAATTCAGGTAACCACTCATCATCTGAATCACAAAATGCAAAATATTCACCTTTTACTTCTTCAATACATCGGTTTCTGGAAACAATGTGACCATAATTCTTATCAAGTTTGATATAACGTATTCTATCATCCTTGTAAGATTTAATAATTTCTTCCGTAGAATCTGTAGAACAATTATCTACTATAACCAATTCAATATTGCTATAGGTTTGAGTAAGAACACTATCAATTGCCCGTCTTATCAGGTTTTCTCTGTTATATGTTGGTGTTAATGCACTTATAAGAGGTTTGTACATGTTACAAAAATTTTTCAGTTTAAAGAATAATAATTTTTCTTATGCCTTTCTATATACGCATATTTCAAAAACTGGTTTTATTTTTTGATGAATGTAATATTCGCTAT
>DASQZP010000501.1:0-2985 GCA_035638655.1 Bacteroidales bacterium | reverse complement strand
TGAAAGTAAAAGCATTCAGAAATATTGTGGCTCACAACTACTTTGGTATTGATGCAGAAGAAGTTTGGCAGATAATAAATGGAAGTTTAAGAGACCTGCAAATACACCTGTCATATCTGATAAATTAACATAGAAACAATTAATACAATAAAAATTAACATTTAGAGTCATGATTTATTTGTAATTTTAATTCATGATGAATGACCTGATCAATACTACCTCGCACAAAATTTCAAAGTGGTTACTATATACATCTCTGCTCCTCAGCCTTGTTAATTTTACAGACTATGCCAGAACCACTGAATCTTTGCCTTCAAGCGTGTTCACTGAACAGGTTATTTCTAAAAGCGCAAATTCAACTGAAAAGACTGCAACCTTTGGGTACTTTTTTCTTCATTCACCTGACCATCAGAATTTTCAAAGTATATCAACGAGCTATGTGTTGTTGCCGAGAATTTATTCGAATGCTGTCAGCATAAAGTTCAGACAACAAAAACTGAATCAATATTCCTTTAACCATCATATTTATAGCTATTTGAAGATTATTTCTTCAGAAGTTTCTACTGAGAATCCTCCCCATTCCCGCTCATAGGTTATTATTTCAGATATCCTGAACGTGATGGATACTTTTTGTATCAGGATAGAAAATGGGAAAATAGTATCACATAATTAATAACTAAATTTTTTCGGTTGCCAGGATTGTTGACATCTATCCGGATTAATTATCCATGCGGGAAAACATGAAAAAAATAAAACATATACTAAAGGTGATTGCCTTCATTTTACTTATCATACTTGCAGTAACAGGCATCAGTCTGGTTGGTGGCATCCCCAATCCTTTTTCAGGAAAGAAGAAGGATAAGAATATGACACAAACAGAACTGGTTGAAAAAGAAAGGCAAAAAAAGAAAACCAGGGATTACAAGGTAATAGACTAGGACGGGTTCACAATCACTTAATATTTTTATAAAAACAGATGTCATTTATACTTATGCATCCTTAATCAATTGTTTCCAAATACTCCTTCAGTGCAACAGCGTTGTTATGCTCCTGGTCTTTGGCAGCATAGATTAATGTAATTTGATTCTTTTCAGATAGCGATTTCAACTCTTTCAGCAATTCGTACTTTTTCTTTAGTTCCTGAGCGTATCTTTTTTTGAATTCATTCCATTTTCCAGGGTCATGGGCAAACCATTTCCTGAGTTCGCCGGAAGGCGCCAGTTCTTTTTCCCATTTGTCAATTCCGGCTTTGTCTTTGGAGATACCCCGGGGCCACATCCTGTCTACAAGGATGCGGGTGCCGTCTCCGGATTGCTTTTCTTCATAAATACGTTTGGTCCGAATTGTCATTGGTCACAAAATTTTACCCGGTTACATACTTAATAGTATAACAATTTAATTAATCAAAATGTTACAATTTATCACCTCAGGAAGATTTAATGCAAAAACATTCCACATGATATTTTTTAATGAATACTTCCGAATATTCAGTTCATGAAACCGTTATTAAAGTATATTTGCAACCAATGTCGAAATACTTTTTCATATTATCTCTGATTATTTTCAGCTTCATAAGCTCTGTTTCTGCTCAGTACAGAACCAATTACCTGGATATGGGGCGCAATGCCATTGCTGAAAAAAACTATACAGAAGCCATTCAGTACCTGAACAATTACATTCAAACATTCCCTACCCGTTACGATGGCTATTATCTGCGCAGCATAGCAAAATATTATTTGGAAGATCTGGCGGGCGCTGAAAAAGACCTGAACCAGGCCATTGATTCCTGGTCGAGAAATCCGGATGCATACTTTTTAAGGGGTGTGGTTCGTTCCGGGAGACTTGAGTATGAAGATGCCCTGAACGATTATGCCAAAGCCATCAAACTCGATTCAGCTTATACTGATGCCTATTTTAACCGTGCCCTGACATACTATGACATGCATAACTACGCTAAGTCTTTGGAGGATTGTAATCAAGTGATAAATCTTGATCTCGACTACAGAAATATAGATATATTGCACGGATTAATTCTGGCCCGTCAACGTAAATTTAATGAGGCGATTATAGATTTTTGCCGGAGTATTGACAAGTACCCGATGAATGTAACAGCATATGTCGAACGCGGAGCAGCATACATGCAGGTGGACAAAACAGCGCTTGCCATGCAGGATTTTGCAAAGGCGCTGCGTATTGATTCGCTGAGTACTTATGCGTATTTTCAGCGCGGACTGGCCTATATGCAATTGGGTAATTATCAGCAGGCCCTGAAGGATTTCAACTATATCCTCAAAATATCCCCTGACAATCAGCTGGCCTGGTTCAACCGGGCCATCATTAGTTCAAATACAAATGATGAAACCAAAGCTGTCAATGATTTTTTGAATATTCTGCGAAAGAATCCGGATAACATGCTGGTGTATTACAACCTGGGAGTAACACTTTCAAAACTCGGTAGATACGAGCTTGCTATTGGCAGTTTTGACAAAGCCATCAGTCTGTTTCCCGATTATACCGATGCATATTATGCACGTGCACGTGCAAAATTAGCCATAGGAGACAAAAGCGGAGCCTACAAAGACAAAACTCAAGCTGATCGTTTACAGAAAAAAAACCAGGAAAAATCTGATTCCACAAAGTATAAAGAAGGACTGCAAATTCTTAAACTCACCCATCTTTCAGCTAATTTCAGCGACAGTAAAGATGCAGCTTCAGAAGATATGCAAAAAAAGCCTGATGTAAAACTCAGCTCTTTTTACAATATTTTGCTTAATCCTGGTCCCGGCACCCGGATAGACGGCGCTTATGATTGTTTCGGAAAGCCTCATTACAGTTTCAAATCCATTGCATTATCGAAAAACGGATCTCTACCCGATATCTCAAATTCTGCATTAGATAACCGATTACCCGACAGTTTGAAAGATACAAAAGATAAAAGTAAATCAATCCTCCTTCGAAAAGGATTATTTAATGCAGCCTCCGGGC
>DASQZP010000500.1:0-2814 GCA_035638655.1 Bacteroidales bacterium | reverse complement strand
AATCCTGTGCATAAACATAAATTAGCTTGCCATCTATTTTCCCATACCCGGTAATCATTCCGTCCCCGGGTATCTTATTTTTCTGCATGCCAAAATCCGTACTTCTGTGTGTAACCATTTTGTCAAGTTCAACAAATGAACCCGGATCAAGCAGGTCATAAATTCTTTCGCGGGCAGTCTTTTTGCCTCCTGCATGTTGTTTTTCAATTCTTTCTTTTCCTCCACCAAGTTCCGCAGCCCTGTTTTTTTCTTCAAATTGCTGAAATTTTTTTTCTATAGACATAATAATATCTTTTAATGAGGATGTTTTTAATTATTCAATAATAATAAGCGGTTCATTTCCCGCAACTGTTTGACCTTCATTTACAAGTATCTGCTTAATTTTCCCTGCTTTCCCTGACTTGTATTCACTTTCCATTTTCATGGCGGATACAATAATTAATGGTTCCCCGGCTTCAATCTCGTCACCTTCATTTACAAGTATTTTAACAACTTTTCCGGGCATTGGAGAAGAGATAGTATTGCCTTCATCTGCAATACCCCCCTGATTCCTGTTAAGCATATAACGTGTTTCAGCATCTACAATTTCAACATCAAACGAGCGGTAGAAGGTATTGGCTATGTATTTCTTGCTGTTCTCACCATCTACCAGTTCAACATTGTAGGACTTTCCGTTGAAAAGTATTGAATAAACGCCATCTTCAACCATAGCAATATCCAGATCATATTTGCGGTCATCAACTTTGATTATCAGCCTGTCATTTTCTTTCTTCAGTAGTTCTACTTTGGCAAGCCTGTCATCCAGTTTTATTTCAAAATCCATAATCACTTATTTTTAGATTTAGTTTGTTAGATACGTAAAGAAGCTTTCTTTCTTCCGAATTCTTTCCATACACTTCTTTTCCCGTTTTGCTTTAGCGGAGATGGCTGGATACGTTCAAGTTTCTGTGTATAATCCAGAAAAGCAGTAATAATGGCAATATCCTGGCAGCGGGTATCACATTTGGTTTGGTTGCTAACCAGTTCATTCATATTTTCTTCTATGAAATGTGTGTTGTATTTGCCGCTTTCGAAAGGAGCCGCATTCATGATACGCTCAAGAAATTTGATGGAAGTCTTGACACCGGATATTTTATATTCATAAAGGGCCCGCTTCATCCTGTTTATTGCATCTTCCCTGATCCTTCCCCAAACAATGAGTTTTGAAATCATCGGGTCATAAAAAATGGGTATCTCATACCCTTCGTAGACATACCCATCAGTACGGACCCCCAGTCCGGTTGGCTCAGTAATATGTTTTACCAGTCCCGGACTCGGCATGAAATTATTATCCGGATCCTCAGCATAAATACGACATTCAATAGCGTGTCCGAGCTGTTTCACCTCATGTTGCTTAAAAGGAAGATCACCGCCGTCAGCAATTCTGATCTGCTCTTTAACCAGATCAATTCCCACCACGCGCTCGGTAATCGGGTGTTCTACCTGAAGCCTGGTATTCATCTCCAGAAAATAATAATTCAAATTATCATCGACCAGAAATTCTACTGTGCCGGCACCTTCATAATTAACTGCTTTGGCCGTTTTAATGGCGTCAGTCCCCATTTTTTCTCTCAGTTCCGGAGTCATCAGAGGAGAGGGTGTTTCTTCAATAAGTTTTTGATGCCTCCTCTGCACGGAACATTCGCGCTCGCACAAATGAATGACATTTCCATGCTGGTCAGCCAGAATCTGAAATTCAATATGGTGTGGACTTTCAATATATTTCTCTATATATACTGAATCATCTCCAAAAGCGGCCAATGCTTCAGATTTAGCAGCACGTAAACCACTTTTCAGATCTTTTTCGTACTTAATAAGACGCATACCCTTACCGCCTCCGCCGGCCGAAGCCTTGATCATGACCGGTAATCCTATCTCATTACTAATTTTTGAGATGGCTGTTTCGTCGTCCAGCTTTTCTCTTGTGCCTGGTACAACTGGTACTCCCGCATTCATCATGGTATGACGAGCGGTTATCTTATCTCCCATAGTAGAAATAGCATGCGAGGAAGGTCCAATAAAGATAAATCCGTCTTTTCTGCATCTCCTGGCAAATTCGGCGTTTTCCGAAAGAAATCCATATCCTGGATGGATGGCATCGGTACCTGACTTTTTCGCTACTTTCAGAATTTTATCCATGTTCAGATAACTCTCATTTGATGGCGCAGGACCTATTGAATAGGCCTCATCCGCATAACGCACATGAAGTGCTTTGCGGTCGGCCTCTGAATAAACCGCTACGGTCTTGATATTGAGTTCTCTGCAGGAACGCATAATGCGTACAGCAATCTCTCCGCGGTTTGCAATCAGTATTTTTTTAATCATAGGAATTTGGTTTAAATTTTGGGTAAATATAGGGCATTTTTGTGAAATGCAAATTTCACAACTCGTACAAACCCTTATAATTCAGTGCTAATTGACTAAAATACATATGTGTAGATATTAATTTTATGAGAATATTTATATTATAATTGCCCTGGATTTTTAATTATAAAGCTGAAAGAGTAACTGTTCAAGAAAATAATTGTTCAGTTTTATAATAAAGTACTTTTCCGGAGTAGACTCTTTTTTATAGTATTCAACATAATAAATCAATATGATTATCGGATTATGTTTCTAATTTAGTGTTTTAGATCAAAAATATAAACCAAAATAACATAAAATCCAACCCACTGCCCCTTAATCCCCTAAAGGCCTGCCTGACTGAAGTCATTCAGGCAGGGGTGCTCACACACAGATCTTATTAAATCCAAATTAGTTTCTTATTTGCGCGCA
>DASQZP010000499.1:0-2589 GCA_035638655.1 Bacteroidales bacterium | reverse complement strand
TTATTCTCCGGTTCATTTTGCCAACAAATTCCATTATCCCCTAAAAAACCGATTCGTTGATTCTTAATATGTCTTAATACATAACTATCGGCCAATATAATTTTAATTGATTTTAATTAAGACAAATGATTTTCTATAGAGAATTCCATTCGTTTGCCATGAGGGCCTATTACATGCAAGGCGTTAATTTTGTTTACTGCCTCAGAAAGCTTCTCCATCATTAATTTATCCTTTTTGTTGTAATTTAAAATCACTTTTCGAATATTCTCACTCTCTCTAATTGTAGCGCGAATGTGAATAATTTTATGCAAAAGCTTTATCAAACTTATCGATTCACCGCCAAGAAAGTATTTAATGAAGTAAGCATACAGATTTGCTAAACTAACACGATGGAATGTTAGTATTTGATCAAGTTCAACATCTACTTTGTATACCGTTTCTTTTCCCTGTAGTCGAAGCCATTCACGCCTGTGTTTTCGCAGCAGGCGAAAGTGGTCGCAATGCTCCTTTTCAATTTCTTTAATTTTTTTCTCGTGATTTTTAACCTTTTTCTCATATGAATTAAGCTGCTCCATTTGTTTTTGGGCAAGATTGAGCTTGCCATGCTTAATTATACCCTGATTTCGAATTCGACGTTTTTTGGGGATAAGTTTCGCTATTGCTTCTTCGTGAACGCCTATTTCTTCTATTGCTTCATTTAGAATCTCTTTATATTTGTTTATCATTTTTGTAGCATGGACCTGTCTTTCCGCTATGCGCTCATCTTGAATCTCTTTTTTCCCATATCCTGCTACTCTATGCAGGCTAACTGCCGATTTCATATATCTAAATTGTAATTCTTCTGCCGGCCATCTATTGAAGTAGGACTGCACAATCTCACTAGACCCTATTGTTTCTATTGGAAGGCTGGTAAGCAATACGGTCATGTTACCATTATCCCAGTCAATTTTTATTGCACGTGTTCTTATCAGAAATCCCTTTTCTTTAGAATCTTCCAGTTCTATAACAGCCTCTCTTAAACTCGCTTTTCCATACAGATAACGTGTCGGCTTGCCTAAATTGACTATTTTTCTTTCGTTCCACTGATTATCATCTAAGGGGGTAATGTAATGATATTTTTGCTGAGATGCAAAAGCACGCAAAGTCCCTACACTGTTACTGGCTCCATCCATGACTAACACACGATTAACAGATATTCTGGATCCTGGTGAATCTTCAATTGTGCTCTCAATTTTTTTGAACATAGCAAGAATATGTTCACCGCAAGGGCCATGTCCCGAATATGTTTCAAAATAAATCGGATGCCCCAATGCATCATGAATGAATACTTGTTCTAAGCAGCCCATTACTCTGCCAAGCATGGTTACTTTATTTTTTTTTACACGTTTTGAGGACCAAACAGCTTTTGTGTTACCATCGATGTAGTAACAAAGCAACTTCGTTGGCTTACCAAAGTTTTTCATCTCAGGCCCCCAGCATTTATTCCAAAATGCTATGATATCTTCAAGCAATTTTGCTGATACTCCGAGATATTTTAATTCACTCAGATATTTTGTCAGCGAATTTTGTTTGTAATCATAACCAGCAAAATGTTTTAATTCCTGACCGAGCGCTGAATCGACGGTTCTCATACTACCATTCATCGTTATTACCGGAAGTGAAAGAATTGCTAAACTTTTACGCTCAATAGTTTTTATATCATCACGAATTATATTCATTGATTCCCAATTTTTCTCACCCCGCTTTTCAGTAATCGAATCAAATCGTGTTTTTCTAACATCTTCACGCTGATTGTATTCTGCGGTAAACCTTCCAAGCTTATCGCGTCCTTTTGGATCGTAATAACTCGCACTTGATTTGAAAGCATTTGTTTTTTTAAGGGATTTTATAGTATGCTTAATTGTATTTGCTGTCATTTGAGGCCACCCTAAATGATACGCCAACGCTATAATCAACTCAAATCCCCCACATGAATTGTACAACTCCTTATCTTCATAAATTTTAGGCCTGCCTTTTGAACGTTTTTCCATTTCAGGATGCAGCCTTTGTATGAGTCGCGTTATTCCTGATGGTGTCAATTTACAGTCATATCTTTCGGCAAGCTCTTTAATTAACCATTGTGGGCTTACGTTTGGATTAGCAGTAATACATCCAGCAATGAAGGCTTCGCTTTGAAAATTAGTCTTTTTGTTTCCGCCTTCACTTCTTTTGTCTTGAAGGCCTATCTCTCCAAATTCATTATACTTTTTATAGTAAATGTAATATTGTGACCGGCTAAACGGAACATTGAATTTTTTAAAAAATTCTGATATTGAAAGACTTGATTTTTCAATTTTCTCTATCCAAAAAATTATGACCTTTGATCGATCTTGGCTTTTTGGGCTCTGTATGGATTTAGTGGACATGATGTATCATCGTACATCATATCCTAAATTAAATCAATTAAATTATTAATGGCCGAAACTCATGTTCTGATATTTTTCGTCGTTTTTATTGAGCGCACAGTTAACTGGGCCATACACAAAAAAATTCAATCCCTCTTGGTTGCAACGTGGGTGTTTAGATTTTATGCAACAATTTGAAGCTGAG
>DASQZP010000498.1:0-3309 GCA_035638655.1 Bacteroidales bacterium | reverse complement strand
TATATCGATTTATTGATTATATCCTGTTTTTCAATCTAATCATACCACTGTGAGAGCGGTATAAGCCAGATAATAAATATGTATTAGAATGAAAAATTGAAATAAATATTATTCAGGTTTTGAATTACTTGAAAAAGAGTTTATTTTTAACCGTTTTAACTGCACAATTACAGGCAGAACTGCCTCTGCTATAAGTTAGGTTTAGCTAATAAACATGAGTGATAAATTAAATGGTGATTTGAAAAACATGAAAAAAACATTACATTATTCTCCAATTATCCTTACGAACATTAATAAAATCAGCAAGGTCATATTAATTTTCTTTTTTTCGTTATTTTTTGCGGGTTTTTGTAAGGCAGAAAGAGGTAGTCTTTCTCCGGAAAAGGGGAAAGACTTGAACGCTTACCTGCTTGTTTATTTTGAGGACAGTACACACAGTCTTTATTTTGCCTTAAGTAGCGACGGATATACTTTTACCGATGTAAACAATGGTAATCCGGTCGTTGGCGGTGATACCATTGCCAGTCAGAAAGGTATTCGTGACCCGCATATCACACGTGGCCCCGACGGGGCTTTTTACCTGGCAATGACAGATCTTAATCTTTTCGGTAAACAAATGGGATACCGGACTACCACCTGGGAAAGGGATCAGGCGAAATATGACTGGGGCAATAACCGTGGTTTTGTACTGATGAAATCATATGATCTTATCCACTGGACTCATAGTGATTTTCTTTTTGATGAGGCTTTTCCTGAATTAAAAAATATAGGTTGTGCCTGGGCTCCGGAAACTATCTATGATCCTGTAGCAGGTAAAATGATGATTTATTTTACGATGCGGGTTGGGCATGGTCTCACAAAACTTTATTACGCTTATACGAATGATGATTTTACTAAAATTACGACACTACCAAAACTTCTTTTTGAATATCCGGACCCGAAAATTCAGGTCCTTGATGCCGACATTACCCCTCTTCCTGATGGGCGCTACTGTATGATGTATGTTGCACAGGAGAGACCCGGCGGTGTTAAAATGGCTTTCTCAGACAGTATAAATAAGGGATACAAATACAATCCGGAATGGGTCGATCGTGAACCAGGTGCCTGTGAAGCCCCCAATGTATGGAAACGTAACGGCGAAAAAAAATGGGTACTGATGTATGATGTTTTCAGCATCCATCCCAATAATTTTGGCTTTTGCGAAACATCCGACTTTAAAACTTTTAAAGATTTGGGGCATTTCAATGACGGAGTGATGAAAACCACCAATTTTTCTAAACCTAAACATGGTGCTGTAATACAGTTGACTAAAAAAGAAGCGAAAGGATTAGCTGATTATTGGGGATTAAAACTTAGATAGACGTTTAATAAATAAAACAGGACCATACTATTGAATATCGAGTAAACTGTCAGACACTTACAAAGACATTATAAATAATCCGTTAACATTAAAGTTTACCAATTATATTAAGCTGGCAGACAAAGTGTCTGACAGTTATTAAGGTTTTGAAAATTGAATGAAATTATGAATATTAATAAAATTGTAGTCTTTATACTTGCATCATTACTTCTCACACCGGTTTTTTCACAGTTCAAAAAACCAGTGGTTAAAAAGGATATACCCCTGGACTCAATCAGGCTCAGCGATCCGTGTATTTTAGCAGACAAAACTACTTCTACCTACTACATGACCGGTACGGGAGGATGGTTATGGAAAAGCAAGGACCTGAGAAAATGGTCTGGACCCTATTGGGTAGTAAAAACAGATCCGAATTCATGGATGGGGCCCAGGCCTATGATATGGGCGGCTGAATTGCACTTCTACAAAGGCAAATATTACTATTTTGCTACTTTTACAAACAGGAAGGTGAAGATAGATACTGTAAAAGGGAATATAATCGACCGCCGGGCCAGCCATGTACTGGTCAGTAATAAGCCGGATGGTCCTTATGTTCCCATGAAAGATTCTGTTTATCTGCCTCCCGACAAACCAACCCTTGACGGAACATTTTGGGTGGATAAAGATGGGATACCTTTCATGGTATATTGCTGGGAATGGCTTCAAAACTGGAACGGGACTATTGAAAAGATAGAATTAAAACCTGACCTGAGCGGAACGATTGGAGAAGGAAAAGTTCTGTTCCGTGCAAGTGATTCTCCCTGGAGCAAGGAACGTGACGAAAATGGTAAGATAAAACCCAACAAGGTGACTGATGGTCCCTGGTTGTTTAAGACGCAATCCGGTAAATTAGGGATGTTATGGACAAGCTGGGTGTTTAATGTTTACACACAAGGCGTGGCATATTCCGAAAGCGGCACTTTGGATGGCCCCTGGATACAGCAAAAAGAACCTGTAACCCCTCCAAATTACGGGCATGGTATGCTATTCCGTACTTTTGAAGGAAAGCTCCTGATGGCAGTTCACAGTCATAAAAATGTTAACGGGCATTATATTCGTGTTCCGCACCTGTTCGAAGTAAATGATTCAGGAGACAGGATTATTGTAGGAAAGCCTTATTAAACTTTTTTGTAATTGATAATCAATTACCTCATAATGCATTTGTAGAATAACCGGTGAACATTATATACAAGGGATTTATTTGCATTGGCATTGAGGGATAAGACAGGTATTTGCAAATACTCATTTTTCTATGGAAAAAAAGAGGTGTAAGTGGATGCTTGCCCAGGTGTAATATCTACTTAATTCGTTGTTATAAAATAAGTGTATTAATCTAATATTCCCCTTTAATTACAAAAAAGGATCCACGAATGGTCCCTGCCAGCTTTGATTTTTGTCTGGCAAACTTAAATTTTCCTTCCAGCTCTTCCGGCACTTCCATACCTTCTGAAAGCTTAAAGCCTACTGCTCTTTTTTTAGGATTGTTCAGTGAATACATCACGTTGACCGAAAGCCCGCTCTCATAGAAGACGTAGGTCATTTTTATATCATCTACAATAAAATCAGATGTTTCAAGCGGCTTTGCCGAGATTTTAATATTCCGTTCATTTAGCAGTATAATATTCACATAGTCAACTGCTTCCTGGCTATTGACAGCCGGAGTAACTGAAAAATCGTGGTTATATTTATTCTTGTAATACCTGGATTCGTTAGCACGCAAACCTGCAAGAGCTGCAGAAAATGGTGATGATTCTAACCCTGTTTCTGACACATTTTTAAAATCAACTGGTTGAGACATGATATTATTCATTTTAATAACATATGATGGTCAGTCAGGTAAATGGTTCCTTAGTATATCATTAATTCAGCATTAGATTCTGATAAGCATCTGATGAAATAAGTAACATTTT
>DASQZP010000497.1:0-3261 GCA_035638655.1 Bacteroidales bacterium | reverse complement strand
CGAGCAAATACATTGAATTTGTTGATAAAGACAGCGGAATAGATTTTGATACCGAAATGAAACGGATTCAAAAAGATTTTAAAACGATATTGCACGAAGAAAAAGACTCTCAGGAACAATTGATAAATGCTTTTAAGACATTGGGTTACAGTCTTGAACCATAAAAAATTGTCTGAACCATGATTAAAAAGGATAATAGGATTACTTGATTATGAAACATGAGGATTTGACATACAAAATAATAGGTTGTGCAATGGAAGTTCATAAGCATCTGGGAAATGGATTTCAAGAGGTTGTTTATCAGCGAGCTTTAGCGATTGAGATGCAAATGCAGGGAATAGCATTTAGTCGCGAACATGAAATGCCTTTGCAATACAAAGGGCATAATATTGGCACAAGAAGAGTAGATTTTTTTGTGGAGGATAAAATTATGGTAGAAATAAAGGCGATAATAAATTTAGAGGATGTTCATTTGGCACAGGCAATGAATTATGTGGAGGCTTATAATCTTGAAATCGGATTGCTAATCAACTTTGGTGCAAAAAGCCTTCAACATAAACGAGTACATAATAATAAAAGACTTGAACCATGATTACAAAGGAGCTTGAAAAATCAAGTCATCAAGAAAATCTTGCAAAATCAAGGTTCAGACGCTTGGGCGATTACATACAAAAGGTAAACAACCGCAATAAAGATTTATCGGTTTCAAATCTATTGGGTGTAAATATTTTCAAAAACTTTATGCCTTCCGTAGCAAATCAATCAGGCTTAGACTTATCAAAATACAAAGTCATTCAAAAAGGTCAGTTTGCTACTAACTTAATGCACGTTAATAGAGATGAAGTTTTGCCTGTTGCATTATACACAGAAGACGAACCTGCCCTTGTCTCACCTGCATACATCACGTTTGAGGTAATTGATGAAAATGAATTGCTTCCAGAATTTTTGATGATGGAGTTCCAACGACCTGAATTTGACAGAAAAGCTTGGACATATTGCGATTCCAGTGTAAGAGGTGGTTTAGAATGGGATAGGCTTTGCGATATGGAAATTCCAGATATTGACATTACTGAACAACGCAAATATGTAGCCCTGTACAAAGGTTTGCTTACCAACCAAAAAACCTATGAAAACAGTTTTGATGATTTACAGCTGATTTGTGATACCTACATTGAGGATTTGATTAAGAAAGAGCCGCTGAAACGATTGGGAGAATATATTCAGCAATCGGATGAACGGAATAGAGATTTACAAGTATCTTTTTTGCAGGGTGTCTCGACTTCAAAAGTATTGATTGAAACAAAGGCCAATACAAACGGCATAAATTTTTCAAACTACAAAGTAGTTAGAACTGGGCAATTTGTTTATGTGGCAGACACTTCTCGCAGAGGAGACAAAATTGCTTTGGCTATGAATAGTGCGAAACCGTGTATTGTTTCAGCTATCTATACAGTTTTCAAAGTAATTAAGCCAACGGAATTATTACCCGAATATTTGTATCTGTATTTCCAAAGAACGGAATTTGACCGATATGCACGTTTCAACTCTTGGGGCAGTGCCAGAGAAACATTTGATTGGGCAGATATGTGTGATGTAAAAATGCCCATTCCCAGCATAGAAAAACAAGAAGCCATTGTAACCATATACCATACTTTAGAAACTCGTAAACGCATTAACGAGCAGTTAAAAGAAAGCATTAAACCGCTTTGTCCCGTGCTGATGAAAGGAGTTTTGGAAAGTATGGAGGTTGAAACAGTTAACGCACTATGATTACTTCATTAAACATAAAAAATGTTGCTACCTGCGACCCTGAAGACGGGGTTCAGATTAATGATTTGAAAAAAGTAAACTTTATTTATGGAGCTAATGGAAGTGGTAAAACGACAATCTCAAATTTTATTCTAAATCCCTCTGATGCCAACTACTTAGATTGTCAAATAAAATGGGAAAATGATGAGCCACTAACTACCTATGTTTATAATAAACAATTTAGAGAACAAAGTTTTTTTAAAGGAGATATTCCCGGAGTATTTACTTTTGGGAAAGCTACTCCTGAGCAGATGCAAGAACTAAATGATAAAAAGGAAAAAATTAAAAAACTTCGCGAGCATGCTATTGAGGAAAAAAGGCGATTAAAAGGATTTGAGGAACAACTAAAAGGAGAAGTCGACAGATTTAAAGAAACGGTTTGGAATACCTACAACACGCCCAATAAAACAAGATTTAAAGAGGCCTTTAAAAATTGTGGAACTAAAGAGACGTTCAAGAATCGCATTTTGCAAGAGCATGAAAATAATTCCTCTGAACTATTTACGAAAGAAGAACTGATAGAGCAAGCTAAAACCGTTTTTGGTGAAAGACCGCAAGCAATTGACCCGTTGCTGTTATTGAATGTAAAAAGATTAAAAGAAATTGAAGAATTAGAAATTTGGGAAACACCAATTGTTGGAAAAAATGACGAGCCAATTGCTGACTTGATTAAAAAACTTGGAAATAGTGATTGGGTTGACCAGGGGCAGAAATTTATTCATGATGAAACCTGTCCGTTTTGTCAGCAGAAAACAGTAAACGCTGATTTTAAAAAGCAGCTTGAAGATTTTTTCAATGAATCTTATAAAAATAAACTCATTGAAGTTGAAAAACTTGGGGTTGAATACAAAGAATTGTCAGATAGATTGATTGAACAAATTGAAAAAATAGAGCAACGAGAAAAAGAAAAGTCTGATACAAAATTAGATTGGGTAAATTTCAATACTGAAATTGAACTATTGAAAAGCCGCTTTAAAGAAAGCCAAACGGTTATGGATGATAAATTAAAAGAGCCGAGCCGTAAATTTTCACTAACATTACTAACCGACCTTTACGACCAACTAAACGAACGGATAACAGTGGCAAATAAAGCCATTGATACACACAATGAAATTGTAAAAAACTACAATACTGCTCACAGAAACTTAGTGCAATCTACTTGGAAATGGATAATTGAAGAAGCACGACCCACTATTGAGGCACATAACAAAGCGATAAGCGGAATATCAAAAGCTAAACAAGCACTTGAGGTAAAACAAAAGGAAACCATAAATAAAGGAATCCAATTAAAGAAAGAAATTGAAGAGCTTACCGCTAATACAACAGGAGTTGAATTTTCTGAACTTGAAATGAATAAAGTGTTAGAATCGTATGGATTCAACAGTTTCAGAATTGTAAAATCGCCCAAAGTAGATAACTGCTATCAAATACAGCGTGAGGATGGGTCTTTGG
>DASQZP010000496.1:0-2978 GCA_035638655.1 Bacteroidales bacterium | reverse complement strand
GAAAACAAAGGCATCGAACCCGATATTGTGATCGATGTAAATTCCGAACAGATGGCCAAAGGCTATGACAACCAATTGATGAAGGCAGTAGAAGTGCTGATGCAGAAGATTGAAGCCAATCCAAAAGAAAAACCTGAACATCCCCCCTTTCCAACGAAAAATTAACTGGCTGCAATCAAGATTTTTAACAAACGAGGTCCTTCAAAAAAAGGACCTTGTTTGTTTTAAAGCAGTTATGTTTTTATAGTCTTTTTTAAGATATGATGATGACAGTTTTGTTCTTTTTCAATAAAGTAATTTTCTTTGGAAGGACAATTCATTATAACTGTCAGAAACCTTATCAGCCTGTTTAAAGGACGCAGAAAAATTTTAAGTTTTCCTGTCCGCCATTTGATTCCCGGCAAGGTGTCTGACAGTTTCATTTCATTATTTATCGCTTATGCAAAAAGCACCTATTTGCACAAGTGAAAGAAAATTTCTGATTAATGTCTCGGAATCTTCTCCGGTAGCTATTATATCATTTGATAATTTCTTTAGCCTGTTCCAGTCTCGATGAGCAGCTGGTTCATCTCCCAGAAGGCACAGTGTATAACCGTGCAGTGCCAGCAGGCTTTCTTCATTAGGTAATAACCTGAGGGCTTTTTCGTAATATTTCAACGCCTTCTGAGGATCATTCTCTGCAAACAACCAGTTATTGCCTGTTCGTTGAAATCTCACGGCTTTTCTGACCATATTTTCATAGCCGTTCAGGCAAAATACCAGCGTTACCTCCTTCTTCATTGGCACCGGTTTACCATCAATTATGCCGGGTAACCATCTGCCATTTGTACTGTTCACCACACGAAGTATTTCTTTGTCAATTGCAGAAGAAATACTGTTAATTACTGTTATTTCTGAAACATATCCGTCAGCATTTATCATAAACTCAATAACCTCAGTACCCTCTAATCCGGCATTGAAGGTTTCTGAAGGATATTCAACCGAATGAGCCAATAAATCCTGTAAACTCGCAAATATTTCTCCATTATAAGAAGGCGGGGTAACTACCATTTCATTTATTTGCTGATATTGGGCAGAGACCATACCGCTGATCAGCATTCCGGCTAAAAACATTAATTTTTTCATGACCTTTGGTTTTAAAGTTTGACAATGTAAAGGTCATGAGAAGTGGGTTGCAGCACATATCAGAATGGTTACCGGGGATTTAACATTTCAGGAAAAGAATTTAAATTCTGTTGCAGACAGTTTAAATTTTGTTGAAAGGTTGATATATAAAAAGTTGTTCAGGGTTGAATGATTATTCAATTTCTCCCACTTCGCTCAGTAACTGCCCGATCCTGTCATGTTCTTCCTGGTATCTTGCTTCAACGGTTTTCTTTACTTCTATATATACCGGATCATCGTGAAGTTCAAAGAAGCCGGGCCATTTATCTAAATCTACAATAAATAAATGAGGAATATTTTTCATATTCTTAAGCCTTTGTAAATATTCCATTGCTTTTTCCTTTTCACCCAATGCGTATAAATCGGCAAACACATAAAAATGGGAAACATATCTCTGTGCAGCAGGCATATTCGCTTTAATTTCTCCTAGCATCAGTTTAGCATTCTGACGAAAAAGAGCTTCTGCTTTAACAATTTGTCCATTTTTTAAGTATGCAAATCCTTCAACATAACCTGGATAAACAGGTATGGTCATACCCGATTCATAATTAACCATCTTTTGCAAATATTCAAAAGACTTTGCATATTGTTGAAGAAACAAATAATTACCCATTATATTGTACAGGGCATTTAAATTTGTTGAATCGATGTCCAACGCTTTATAGCAGTATTCAAGAGATATGTTAAAATTCCCCTCAGTCATTTCAAGATTACTCATACCTAAAATGTAACCCAATGTATCTGAATTCTGAGATAATATTTTATCAAGGATTCGTATTGCTTGTTTCCTATGACCACTGGTACTAAGAATATTAAATACCCAGCTATCCATGTACAGAGGAGTTACCACATCATCTGGTTTCAATTGTTCATAAAGAAAATAGTATTTAAGCACGTTATAAAAATCCAAATATTCATAATAATCGCTTAAAAGTACTTCTGCATGTGAATAGGTCTCTACAGGGTGAATATTTCTTTTATTTCGAATTTTTCCAGCTTCTTCAAATCTGCCGGTTCTGCAAAAATATCTTTCTTTTAAAGCAAGTGCCCATTCGTGCTCCGGATCATACTGTAGTGCCTTTTCTGCATAATACAAACCGGAATCAAGACAATTTTTTTTATATTCAATTTGATAAGAATTATTAAATATTTTGTCGATATAATAATGGCTTAGTTGTACATATGCATCAGAAAAGCCCGAATCGTATAAAACTGCCTCTTCAAAAAATTTCATTCCTTTTTTATTTTCCATTTGGGATTGTGACCAGTCAGAGGTTTTGGTCGCGAGATCACCCAGTCTGAAATGTTCCAGTCCCTGCAAATAAAGATTATAAGCGGCCATATTTTCAGTAGACCGTTTCACTACTTCTCTTTTCTCTTCAGGAGATAGTTCTGTTTGCAATTCAGCTGCCACTGAGAATGCAACATTTTCCTGCAATGCAAATATGTTCTCAGTATCTTCCTCATAGGTTTGTGACCATAAATGCCGGCCCGACTCAGCTTCAATCAATTGCAACCTTAGTTTAATGGCATTATTTATTTTCTGGCCGCTGCCTTCAAGTATATAATTTACATGCAACTCTTTTCCTATTTGCCTGATATCTTTGTGACTGCCCCGGTATTTTTCCATATCAGTTCGTGATCTGACACTAAAATCTTCAAACTTTTGTAATTTGTCCAGTATTTCATCACATAACCCATTAATAATGTACGTACTCCCTTTTTCGGGACTGTCATCCAGGAAAGGTAGAATAGCGATGGATTTTTCCTTTTCATCCGGCTGAAAAAGCACTTCTCTCCGGATAATAAAAAAA
>DASQZP010000495.1:0-6772 GCA_035638655.1 Bacteroidales bacterium | reverse complement strand
TTAGCGATTTACTGAAATCGGACATTGCTGATCTTAAAAATATTGGTGGTCGGATCGCCGGTTCCATTACTGCAGGTAAATTTCTTGAACATTTTACTGATTATCCGTATATTCACCTCGATATTGCCGGTCCGGCCTTTCTTAAAACGGAAGATAGTTACCGCGGCAAAGGAGGTACCGGAACAGGTGTAAGGCTGCTTTTTGATTTTATTAAAAACATGGCCTGACAAAGTTCCGGGATAATTAGTTACATCAAAATAATGAAGAATATCTATGGACGATAAAATAACAGTTGGCATAACCCATGGCGATATCAATGGTATCAGTTATGAAGTGATTTTACAGACACTGGTTGATAACCGGCTTTTTGATTTTTGTACACCGATTTTGTATGGTTCCGCAAAAGTTGCAGCCTATCATCGCAAAGCATTAAACATCGGTAATTTCAGTCTTAATTCAATAAAAAATCCGGAAGAGGCTAATCCAAAACGGGCAAACCTGATCAATTGTGTTGATGATAATGTACGGGTTGAACTGGGTAAATCCACTCATATGGCAGGCGAAGCTTCGTTGCAGGCATTGATGGAGGGAGTTAAGCATCTTAAAGAAGGCAGGATTGATGTGATGGTTACGGCTCCCATAGACAAGCACAATATTCAGTCAAAAGAATTCACCTTTCCCGGACATACCGAGTATTTTCAACAGCAGTTTGAATCACCGGAAGTACTGATGCTCATGGTGAGCGAATTGATGAAGGTGGGCGTAGTTACCGGACATGTGCCGCTGGAAGAAGTACCCGGACTGATAACCAGTGAGGCAATCATGAACAAACTGAAAGTGCTGAACCGGTCCTTAATTGAGGATTTTGCTGTTCGTAAGCCAAAAATTGCAGTACTGGGACTGAATCCCCATGCGGGAGATAATGGTTTGCTCGGAAAACAGGATATGGAAATTATTTTGCCTGTTCTTAATGAAGCCCGGGAAAATGGAATCTTTGCGTTTGGACCTTATCCGGCTGATGGATTTTTCGGAGCCGGCAGCTACAAAAAGTTTGACGCTGTACTTGCTATGTATCATGACCAGGGGTTGATTCCTTTTAAAGCACTGGATTTTGGAGGTGGAGTTAATTTTACTGCCGGGCTGCCGGTTGTAAGAACATCTCCGGCTCATGGTACTGCTTATGAACTTGCAGGTAAGGGAGAGGCTTCGGATGAATCATTCCGGCATGCAGTTTATCTGGCCTGCGATATTTACCGCAACCGGCAACAATATGCTGAGCTGACCAAGGATCCACTTACTCCTGTACAGAACGACGGAACCAGTGAAGGGGAATAATTTCTATTCTATTTTATTTCTACTCTGGCAATTATCAAAAAGGAACCCTGAAACTGTCAGAGAAATGATAAATGCAGGTACCGAAAGTCTTTTTATCTTACACTGATCCATTTTCATGGCAATAAAATTAAAATTCAACAATTATTCCAAGAGTTGGCAGTACCGTTCCGGCTCCATCACTTTGTATGGTTCTTAACTTGTAACGCTGCTGGTTATAAGGTGCATCCGGATTGAGGATAACTACCTGACCGTTTTTGTCTTCACTGGTCAGTCTGCTTGGTTCATCTGCTTTAAAATTATACAGATTCTGAACATCTACATAAAAGTTTAAAGACCATTTATTAAAGAAATATTCTTTGTCTATTCGCACATCAAGCTGATGAAAAGCATTTAACCGGTACTGATTAAACATGCTGTAATCAAGAAAGCCTCTTCCCTGAGAATCCCAGGCAGCACGGATGCTCGACTTTCCCAGATCATAAGGGGTATAGGGAGCACCGCCAACAAAACGCCATTTAAAGCCAACATTCCAGTTATTCTTGAAATTACGGGTAGCCGTGAGGTTGATTATGTGTCTGTTATCCCATGAAGTGGGAATGTATTGATCCGTAGGCTTCAGGTTTTGATCCATTTCTTTAAATTCACTGCGAACAAGTGTATATGAGAAAATAACGTTAAATCCCAGTAAATCACGACTGCGTCCCAGTAATTCCAAACCGTAAGCCCTGCCTTTGGAAATACTTAATACTTCTTCATCACCAAAAGTTCCAAAATCAGCTCCTTTGCTGGCTAGTGATATTGAGTCGGTTACTGAGAAGGGATAGTGGAGATAATGTTTGTAGAATCCCTCGAGTGTAATGCGGGATTTATCGTTCGGTCTGTATTCAAGACCTGCAACCAAATGATCCGCAGAAATATACCTGAGGTCATTTTCTTTGTTTATCAGTATTCCCTGATTATTTTTGTATCCTAATGAAGTGTATGGAGGACGCTGATAATACCTTCCTGTATTAAAGTTGATAAAATATTTTTCAGTCAGCGCCCAGGAGGCAGAGAAACGTGGAGACAACTGTTTTAGCATATTACTCATGGACGAAGAATAATCATTGGCATCAGCCCGCAAGCCCAGCGAAAGCGTTAGCCTTTCGTTAAAATAATTATGACTTACCTGTCCAAACAGGCTCCAGCTAATCAGGCCAAGCCTGGAGGAATAATCAACTGGTATCTCCTGGTTATTTAAGAAAGCAAGCCGATAAGTGCTGTTGTAATATTCTCCGTATTGTACACCGGTTCCGGCATTAAAGTCATATCCTCCTGAAGACGTCCAGTTGCGCTCATACCTGAACTTGTTTTCTGTTTCTGTTGAATAATAGTCGAGCAACTTGATGGAATCTTCATTGTTATTTCTGTATTTGTAGGCCCGGTTATTCAGGTAATTGCGACTCAGTACCCAGGTATCATAGCCATTTTCCCTGAAATGTTTATAAACTCCTCCGATTGTATAATTCCATTGCTCATTCACAGGGAGGTAATTCAAAATATAACGCTGATCTTCTGTTTTATTGGCTTTCAGGTTTAATGCAAACTGGTCAATAGCTCCTAAGCCAATCAGTGTAAATTCATTTTTTTCATTAATCCTCGTTCTTGTTTTAAACTGAAAATCATTATAAGTAGGTAAAAATGGAAGGCCTATGGCGGCAAAAAGGAATTGCAGATAAGATCTTCTGGCTGAAAGAATGAAGGTTGTATTATCAGTGACAGGACCGTCGAGCGTCAGGGCGAGATCAGAAGCGCCAACAGCTCCTTTAAAACGAAGTTTATCCTTGTTTCCGTCAATCTGCCTCATGTCGAGTACCGAGCTTAGCGCGTTGCCCCTGTCGGCAGGGAATGCGCCGGAATAGAAATTTACTTCCCTGATAAAATCAACATTAATTATACCCACTGGTCCTCCTGAGGCTCCCTGGGTGGCAAAGTGATTCAGGTTTGGTATTTCTACGCCATCCAGGTAAAAACGATTTTCACTGGCTCCTCCTCCGCGCACGATTATATCATTCCGGTAGGCCGGGGTGGAAGCTACACCAGGAAATGATTGAATAACCTTACTGATATCGCGGTTCCCGCCAGGGTTTTTCTCTATCTCCTTAATCCCGATCCGGCGCAGGGAAACCGGACTGTCGGTGCTGCGCCGGAACGGACTGGCCTCAATTTTTACTTCCTCGAGCGCAACATTGCTCTCCTGCAGAGGTATTTCAATAAATACTTTTTTAGCATTGGTTACCTGGATCTGCTCTGAGATATAGGTCTTAAATCCAACAGAAGATATCCTCAGTTCAACAAATCCCGGCTTAAGTCCGGTGAATGTAAATTTTCCGTTCAGGTCGCTTACAGAACCTGTGTTTGTACCCCAAATCACGATATTCGCAAAAGGTACCGGTTCATTATTATTCGCGTTGTAAATTCTGCCTTCAATGCTTCCCTGGTAATTCCCCTGTCCTTTAATCACAAAGGTAGTAAGCAGAATTAAGATTCCTGAAGTATATAATAGCCTAATATAGAAGGATATATTCATATTTATTCCGAAATAATGGTTGTATTAACTATTTCCGGTATAAACAATTAAAATATTCATAATGTTTAACGAAATATAAAAAAAGTTAAACATATTTGTGTTGTTTTTGAAAAGGTTGATTTTATTGTAAAATTTCAGAGAAAAAATCCTTTTCTTTTTGTAGCTGAATTTCAGGGAAACGGGATTCTAATTTACGTATTTTTCCCAGATGAGTTTTTGCAAACTTTTTATAGCTCACAGCTTCTTTGTTAAAGGGTCTATGGTGAGTGGCTGTGATAATTTTTTGTACTTCCCCGGTCAGTTCCCTGGTTTGTTGATCAAGAAAAACTTCAAAAAACTGACTGGTGATGTATTTTACTGCTGTTGAATTTGGGTGGACCATATCTTCATCATAAAAGCGATAGTCTCTCAATTCATCAAGTAAAATTTCATAAGCCGGAAAATATATGGTGTCTTTTAACTGATTGATAAGATATTCGGTTGCAAGTAAAAGTGTTGATTTACTGATTTGGTTACCATGCGCCCCGTCTTTCAGGTGCCTGACCGGGCTGATGGTAAAAACCAGGATAATTTCAGGATTTACTGCTTTCAGCATGTGGTAGAGTGCTTCATATTCATCTGTAATTTGTTTTACCGTAAGCAATTCCCTGTTGAATTCGGCGGCTGGTATTTTATGACAGTTATTTACAATTTCATTTGTTGATTTCTTAATATACACCCAGGCAGTACCAAAAGTGAGAAAAAGAAACCTGGCCTGTTTTAATTGTTCGCTGGCAGCCAGAAAAGATGAATTTATCTGCTGCAGGCACATTTCACTCGTTGGAGCGGAAAAACGGCTGTGGTGGTCAAAACTAAACCAGCGTTCATTGATATATTCCAGTTCACGCTCCTCATAGGGTTTCCCGGAGATCAGTCGAAAAATATTTTTACCTGATGAGGCTGGATTGTAAGTGGTTCCAAATGGGTTTACTAGCAATGGAAATTTCAGTTCAGTAAGTTTACTTCCCAGATTTTCAGTAAAACAAGAACCCATAAAAAGGCTGGGTGTATTGTATGTTAATTTATCCGGATTTGGAGAAAGTGCTGTTACAGTTCTAAAAATATCCATTATTGCTCATTTTTGTGGATTTTTCTTGTATAACCTCTTCGAGCCAGTGATGGATAAAACGAAAAACCTTGTCATTCTCAGTTTCGTTATGTAGTTCATGAAACATACCTTCCCATAATTTAAACGTGGTTTTTTTGCTCGTGTTTTCAACAAAAATCTGACTGGCCAGATGGGAAGTAATTTTATCTTTGCTGCCATGCATGAGTAAAAATGGTATGTTTATCTTGTAAATACTTTTCAAAGCAAATTTTGCAGCATTATTTACTTCTAAAAACAAATGTACAGAAATACGATTGTGTACCAGTGGATCATCTTTGTATGTTTTAACAACATGCTCATCATGAGTAAGATGTTTTGGCGACAGACCATTGGATTGTGTAAGAGAAGGGAAAATTCGGTCAATAATCTTTGCAGCTAAAATTTGTATTTTGGGAGGTTTACGGGCAAGTTTCAGCCACGGTGAAGTGACAATTAATGCTGCGAATTTTCTTGTTGTGTTCCTCATTACATAGTTTATGGCAAGATTACCCCCAAGACTGTGACCGTAGAGGATAACAGGAATTTCAGGGAATAATGCTGCCGACTTTCTGTTTAACAGTGTTATGTCGTTCATTAATTTCTTATAATTTGCAGCATGTCCTTTTTTGCCCCCGCTCTTTCCGTGTCCGCGATAATCAATTGAAACCACGGCATAACCTTCTTCTGTAAATCTAGTGGCCCAATGTTCATAGCGGCTACTGTGTTCGCCTAAACCATGAATCAGGTTAATAATAGCCACCGGCTCAGTATCCGGTTGCCAGCATTGACCATATATTGTTGTTCTGTCTTTTGCTTTCCACAAATATTCGTTATGCACCATATCCATTCATTGCCAAAAAGTCATGTAAAATAAAAGTAAAAAAAGTTTTTTAAAATTGTGCTCTGCTAAAGATATATATTTAAATTATAACCAAATTACGAATGGATAATATACCTTTTTATCATGCAACAAATTATTTCCATAACAACGCATAACCAAAATGGTCTTTATGACATTACCGAACAGGTAAAAGAAGTATTGGTTAAAAGCGGTATTAAAAGCGGTATCGTCAATGTATATGCACAGGGAGCTACTGCTGCCATAATGATACAGGAAAACTGGGATGAATCAGTTCAGCATGATGTTGTTACCCTTTTCCGGAAACTCGTTCCGGCAGGTGTTTGGGAACATGATGCCCAGGATAACAATGGTGATTCGCATCTTAAGGCAGGGATTGTTGGTCCCTCCGAGACGATTCCTGTTATTGACGGCAAAATGGGCCTGTCTACCTGGCAAAATATCTTTTTCTGTGAATTTGACGGACCTCGACAACAGAGGAACATTGCAGTTACGGTTATTCCTTGTTAATTCTTTTCTTCAGGAATCAGCCTGCTGGTCGTTTTGGTTCTCCTGAAGTGTGTTTAGCGTCATCTTTAATTTTTTATATCCTGCGCGTTGAACCGCTGAATTTTTGAAGACCTTTTTGAAAGTTTGCTTTTCCATGTTATACCAGTCACCGGCAGACAAATTCAGGAGGTCATCAGAGGCTTCCAGTTCCTTAATTTCATGTGGTTTTGCCGAGCTGTTCCAGGGGCATACATCCTGACAAATATCGCAGCCAAATGCACGTTCATGTAAATGAGGTTTTATTTCACTGTCGATTTCATCATGGAGTTCAATGGTTTGGTAGGAGAGACATTTGGTACCATCAATCTGCCTGGGTGAAATTATTGCTGTTGTG
>DASQZP010000494.1:0-8300 GCA_035638655.1 Bacteroidales bacterium | reverse complement strand
CGGGTAGAGGAACCCAGACTGAATCAACTACAGGACAATGCTGAGAAGCCCGATAACCACTTTCATGACATACTCCGGTCTTTGTCATATCATCATAAGGTTGCAAAAACCATTCTGAAGCTGGTAAATGTTCGAAGACATCAAATAAAACAGGTGCAGCAGCATTAAGACCGGTAAGTAGCGGACGACCTTCACCACTGGCATTCCCAACCCATACTCCAACAGTATATTTCTTAGTCAAACCCAGTGCCCATGCATCCCTGTTACCATAACTTGTCCCGGTTTTCCAGGCTATTTTGCGGGATGAATTATATGATCGCCATGATGATTCGGCCGCGGGCCTGTTTACATCAACCATTACATTAAAAGTAATGAATAAGGAAGCGGCAGATAATATATTTTCTTGTTGAGAACTATGATATAAGATATTTTCTTTTTTATCATTTTTTAATAACCTTAGAGCATGTAGATCTGCAGAGTTATAATTCCCGTTTAATTCAGAAAAGTGAGATAGGTTACGCGACAATCCTGAATAAACTCCTGTAAGATCCCATAATGAAATTTCAGCACCACCAAGAATAAGAGAAAGTCCGTAATGCTCTGCGGGATATGTTATTGTAGAAAATCCCAGTTTTCTCAAAAGATAATGAAATCTTTCGACTCCATACTGTTTCAACATTCGTACAGCCGGAACATTGAGAGAACGGGCCAGCGCATGGCTGGCCGGTACAGCACCACTGTAAGTATGATCATAATTTTCCGGTGAAAAACCATTAAAATGGGTAGGAACATCAGGAATAAGCATATCCGGCAACAATTCACCCTTGTCGAGCATAGTTGCATACAAAAGAGGTTTAAGTACACTTCCGCTGCTACGGGGAGCGGTAATCAAATCAACATCTTCTCCATGTCCCTGACAATCTTCAGAAAGCACATTGCTGTTATATGCAAGTACATTACCGGTCTCATTATCTGCAACCAGTACGGCAATATTGTAGATATGATTAAATTTTAACTGTTGGTAATGATGATTAATTATCTTATTTACAAAATATTGTAATTTAGGGTCAATTGTGGTCTCACTAATCTGTCCATTATGATCCTTATTCATGCGCGCAAGCAGATGAGGTGCTTCGTCAGGCAGGGGAAGTGGCTTTTCCGGTAGTGGTTCAAGCAATGCCAGCTGATAAGTAACTGTATCAATTTGTCCTGTTTGAAACAGACGGTTCAACAGTCTGTTTCTTTTTTCCAGGAGCAGGGATCTGTTTCTTCCGGGATGGATCAATGCAGGAGCATTTGGCAGAACAGCAAGTGTAGCCGACTCGGCCCAGCTCAGGTCAGATGGTTTTCGACCAAAATACCGCCAGGAGGCAGCATCAAGTCCAACAACATTACCGCCAAAAGGGGCATTGGAAGCATAAAGAGCCAGTATTTCATTTTTGGTACGGGAAAGTTCCAGTCTGGAAGCCAGTATAATTTCAGTTATTTTCTCTTTGATACTCCTTGATCTTCCCTTCCTCGAAAGGCGGATGACCTGCATGGTAATGGTGCTGGCCCCGCTTACAATGGATCCGTTCCGGATATTGAGATACAAGGCACGGAGAATGGCCGCTGGATCATAACCGTAGTGCTTATAAAAGTTCTTGTCTTCAAAAGTAAGAATACATTTTCTGAATTTTTCAGGGACGGCGGCATCGCAAGGAAAACGCCACTGACCGTCATCCGCGATTAAAGCGCCAATGAGCGTACCGTCACGACCAATAATTACAGTAGAGGTGGGATCATCAAAAACTTGTCTTGGAGAACCGATTAAATAAAGGAAGCAGGCTAAAAGTGTTATTGACAGGAAAATTTTCCAGGGGTGTATATGGAATTGCCTTACCCATTTTTTACCTGGAAAGTACATAATATGAATTGCAATAACTATTTATTGAGCGCCTCTGCCCCACCAACAATCTCGAGTATCTCATTGGTAATGGAAGCCTGACGGGCCTTATTGTAAGTAAGACGCAAGTCTTTTATTAATTCGGTAGCATTATCAGTAGCTTTATGCATGGCTGTCATTCGGGCACCGAATTCAGCTGCATGCGAATCCAGCAGTGCTTTGTAAAGCTGAATTTTCAACGACCTGGGGATAAGTTCATTAATTATTACCTCCATATTTGGCTCATAGATGTAATCGAAACCATATCCCACAAAATCATCCCCTTCATCATCGGCCTTAACCGGCAGGTATTGCTCCTGAGTTAATATCTGAACAGCAGCATTTTTGAATTGATTGTATACGAGCTCAATCCGGTCATACTGTCCTCTTGAGAAGCTCTCCATAATTTCGGTGGCAACAGGAGCTACATTTTCAAAAGTCAGGTTGTCAAAAATTTCATTATGGGATTCTACCAGTTTGTATTGCCCGGCACGCAAAAAGTCGCATCCCTTTTTGCCAAAAGCCATAAAATAAACATTTCCTCTGGCAAGCTGTTTTGCATATTTAACTTTTGCAAGTTCTACAGCAAGCTTGATCGCCTGTGAATTAAAGGCCCCGCACAATCCCCTGTTAGAAGTTATCAGAACTATCAGTACATTGTTAACCAGCCGTTCCTGTCCAAAAACATTATCGGCTTCATTTTCCAGGCTGTTAGAGATACTTTTCAGAATATCATACAATTTATCAGCATAGGGTCGCATTTGCAGGATAGCATCCTGGGCTCTTCGTAATTTTGCGGCAGAAACCATCTTCATGGCACTGGTAATCTGCCGGGTAGATGATACCGAACTAATACGATTTCTTATTTCTTTGAGGTTACTCATAGCTTAACCATTCACAAAAATCAACATTTATTAACTGAATTTTCCGGCAATATCCAAAGCCACTTTTTCAAGCAGTTGTTCTGTATCACTACTCATTATACCCTTTTTCAGTTCATTTAGTTTATCCTTGTGTTTCATTTCAAGAAAATTGAGATATTCTTCTTCAAATTCCCGCACACGACTTACCGGCACATCCTTCAACAAGCCCCGGGTACCTGCAAAAATAACAGCAATTTGTTTTTCAACCTGAACAGGAGAAAACTGTCCCTGTTTCAGAATTTCAACATTTTTATTTCCCTTATCAAGGACTGCTTTGGTAGCAGCATCCAGATCAGAACCAAATTTAGCAAAAGCTTCCAGTTCGCGGAATTGCGCCTGATCAATTTTCAGGTTACCGGCAATTTTTTTCATGGCTTTTACCTGTGCATTTCCTCCTACCCTGGAAACAGAGATACCTACATTAATTGCAGGGCGAACTCCGGAATTGAAAAGGTTCGACTCCAAAAAAATCTGTCCATCGGTAATGGAGATTACATTGGTCGGGATATAGGCAGATACATCACCCGCCTGTGTTTCAATAATTGGAAGGGCTGTCAGGGAACCACCTCCTTTAACAATCCCCTTTAATGATTCCGGGAGATCGTTCATTTGGGATGCAATTGAATCTGAATCTATAATCTTTGCAGCTCTTTCAAGCAAACGGCTATGCAGGTAAAATACATCCCCCGGATAGGCTTCCCTGCCAGGTGGACGACGCAGTAAAAGAGAAACCTCACGATAAGAAACGGCCTGTTTAGAGAGATCATCATAAATAATCAGTGCATGACGGCCGGTATCCCTGAAATATTCACCGATAGCAGCGCCGGCAAAAGGTGCATAGAACTGCAAGGCAGCAGGATCAGAGGCAGTAGCAGCCACGATGGTGGTATACTCCATGGCGCCTCTTTCTTCCAGTACTTTAGCGATATTGGCAATGGTTGATCCCTTCTGTCCAATAGCAACATAAATACAATAAACAGGATCATCCATTTCATACAGTTCTTTCTGATTAAGTATTGTATCAAGTGCAATCGCTGTTTTTCCGGTTTGGCGGTCTCCAATGATAAGTTCCCGCTGACCACGGCCAATAGGGATCATTGAATCAATCGCCTTGATTCCCGTTTGAAGTGGTTCAATAACCGGCTGACGATAAATTACGCCCGGAGCCTTGCGTTCAAGCGGCATTTCATAAGTTTTGCCAGTAATTGGTCCTTTTCCGTCCAGGGGTTGTCCGAGGGTATTAATTACGCGGCCGAGCAGTCCATCTCCTGTCTTGATAGAAGCAATCAACCGGCTTCTTTTAACACTATCCCCTTCTTTTACCTTTTCAGTATCACCCAACAATACCGCTCCGACATTATCTTCTTCCAGATTAAGTACTATTCCCTGTACTCCGCTGTCAAATTCTATCAATTCGTTTGCCTGTACCTGTGACAGCCCATATATTCTTGCAATACCGTCTCCCACCTGCAGTACGGTACCCACTTCTTCCATGCCAGCCTGCGTGTCAATGCCTTCCAGCTGCTGTTTAAGTATTTTCGAAATCTCGGCAGGTTTAATATCAGCCATAAATCTTTAATATTTTAATTAAATAATTCAGTTTTCAGTAATTTATCACGCACTTTTTCCAAACGGGAGGTTACACTGGCATCGTATTGTATATCATCAACCTTCAGCACAAAGCCTCCAATTAATTTTTCGTCAATCACTTCTTCAAATTCAATTCCTGATTTATAATAATCTTTAAGAAATTCCTGCAACCGATTCCTGATTTCACCGGTAATACGAACCGCTGTAGTAAGTCTTACTTCCTTGATACCTGTTTTTTCTTTAACCAGGTGAAAGAAATGGGAAATAATACCTGGAATATGTTCTTCACGTTTGTTTTTAATGATCAGCTCAAAAAAAGCCAGGGTATCTGTGTGAAATGTATTATCGTATATTTCCCTGAGTGTTTTAAGCTTTACGGACGAAGAAATAACCGGACTCTCAAGCATCAGGGATAATTCTACTGTGTTTTTATATTCTTTCATGAAAAGCCCAAGGTCCTTCCCTACCACTTCCAGGATGTTCTTTTCCACCGCATAGAGAAAAAACGCTTTGGCGTATCGTACATGTATTTTACTTAGATTCATGAATTAAAATATCTGTTATCAATTATTATATCCTCTCAATTATATAAAACACAATATTTCTTTATCAGATAAAAAAATCCTGGCCGATCAATTAAACTTTATCCTGTCGAGGTCTTTTTCGATTAGTTTTTGCTGTTTTTCATCTACAGAAATATTCTCCTGTAAAATTTTCCCTGCAATTTCAACGGAAATATCAGCAATTTGCTTCTTTATCTCCTCAATAGCCGCTACTTTTTGCGATTGTATTTCTCTCTTAGCCTGGTCGATTTGCTTTCTTGCTTCAGAGGTAGCTTCTTTTTTGGCGTCGCCTATCATTTTTTCTCTGATCTGCCGTGCTTCGCCAATGATTTTTTCACGCTCCTTTTTAGCACCAGCAAGAATTTTCTCGTTATCGGCTTTTAGTTTAGACATTTCCTCCCTGGCTTTCTCAGCCGAACGCAGGGCTTCATCAATTGAATCTTCCCGGTCGCGAAGGGCATTCAGGATAGGTCCCCAGGCATATTTCCTAAGAATAAACAACACGATGCCGAAGGAGAGCAACATCCAAAACAATAATCCGATACCTGGTTTTACTAAATCCATAATAAATTCTTTAATGTTTTTAAATTTCACAAGGCAACCAACCGTTACCTTGTGAAAAATTTTGTTTCACCATTAGATAAACATCACGAGTAAACAAACCACAACAGCGAAAAAGGCAACCCCTTCCACAAGTGCGGCAGCAACGATCATGTTTGATCTGATATCACCAACGGCTTCAGGCTGACGGGCAATTGCTTCCATTGCCTGTCCACCAATCTGGCCGATGCCAATACCCGCTCCAATGGCAGCCAAACCTGCACCCACCGGGGCACCAAGCTGGCTGAAAACTAATTCTAAAATTACTACTAATGAAACCATAACAATTATATTTGGTTGTTTAAATGAATTACTAATGATGTTCCTGCGTGGCCAGTCCGAAATACAAAGCCGACAACAGGGTAAAAACATAAGCCTGAATCAGTGCCACCAATAATTCAAGCAGGGTCATGAATACAGTAAATGATATTGAAAGAACAGACATCCCGTATCCAACTGCAGGATGAACAGTACCAAAAATAAATATCAGTGAAATAAAACCCAGGGCGATAATATGCCCTGCAGCCATATTGGCAAAGAGCCGGATCATCAGCACAAAGGGTTTAATAAACATTCCCATAATCTCAATGATGGGCATTAGCGGGATGGGTAATTTAAGCCACCAGGGAACGCCTTCGGCATTGACCATATCTTTCCAGTAATGTTTGTTCCCTACAAAAGTAGTAATGGCAAAGGTTAACAAAGCAAGCGCCATAGTAACCGTAATATTACCGGTAACATTAGCCCCCCCCGGGAAAATGGGAATAATCCCCATAAGGTTGTTGATCCAGATAAAGAAAAATATTGTGAGGAGGAAGGGCATATAACGCTCGTAGTTCTTGCCAATGGAAGCCTTGGCAATATCGTCCCTTACAAATAAAATAATGGGTTCAAGCACCGACTGAAGTCCGCTGGGTGGTTTGCCCTCATTCTTTTTGTAGGAGTTTGCAATGGAAATAAAGATCCAAAGCATTAAACCAAGACTGATAAAAACAGCCAGTACATCCTTGGAAAAAGAAAGATCGAGCGGTCGCACAACTTCTCCTGTTATAGTTTTTTCAAGAATTTTGCCTTTATATTCTCCTTCCTGTGCTATATAGAAGCCATGATAAGAAGATTCTCCGTGATTAAAACGTGTAGCCATGAAAATATTTAACCCGCGGTCTTTACTATAAACAATAACCGGCAGGGGAATAGATACCGGCACTTCTTCCCCGTCTTTCTTTTTTATGGTGAAGATGTGCCAGTTATAGGCATCTTTAATATGTTCAAAAATGAAGTCTCCCGGATTAAATTTTTCTGTAGAGACTGTTTTTTCAGCTGTTTCTGTTGCTTCAGATGATTGTTCCTGAGAATAAACTCCTGCTGTACAGGCAAACAACATCACAATAAATAGTATTCCTACTTTTCCCTTCATAAAAATTCTCCGCTGGATGAGCTCTAAAAATGACCCATAAAGATAGGAAACAATTTATAAAGTGTTTTTATAAACTCCTCTCTTTTTCAAAAATTTTAACAAAGAAGCGATCTCCAGAACAGTATATGAAAAATAAACCACCAGAAAAACAGAGACAAAAGGAATTGCCTGCCCAGGATTGATTAGAAGATAAATAATGATGACCAGCAGGTAAAAAATAAGTTTTAAACCAGTTGATCCGATAAAGAAAAAGTTGAAACGATTATTATTCTCCCGGCTAAGTTTAACCAAACGATTAAAAATAAAGGTAGTAATAAGAAAAATCAATAGGAGAGGAATGAAAAAAGCATATGAAAAGGATTCAGATAATGGAGTGAACAAAAAAACAGCACTTCCTGCAACAAGCAGGAATAGGAAAAGGATTAATTCACGGATAAAAAATTTCCGGGTTTCTTTGTGCATGTTACTTTAACACTTATTTAAATTTTATAAAATCCTTAATAGCCAAATATATTGCCAGGATAACAGAAACAATAGTAAGAAGAATGGTAAAAACAGGAAAATTCAGTTTAAGCCATTTATCAAGTTCAATGCCTCCAAAGACTCCAAGCAACATAGTGGCAATCATTTGGAAAGCCATGGAAGAATACCTGGCATAATTGGCAAGTTTTTTACTTTCCTTTTTGTTCAGTATTTTTTTCTTGTTTTTCTTCAAAACCAAATGAGCTTGTTTTACCATTCATATTACAGTTCCCGGTAAATTTAGCACCTGGTTCAATTGCCAGTTTGTTGGCGATAATATCTCCGTTAATTTTTGATGTTGCTTTAAGTGAAAGTAGTTCAGATACAATAATTTTACCTTCAATTTCCCCGGAAACATCAGAGTTTTTACAATTTATCTCACCATTTGCTTTGCCGGTTTCACCAATCACTACTTTTCCTTTGGTTACCAGGTTACCATTAAGTGTTCCGTCGATTCTAATATCACCGTTGGAATTAATATCACCGGTAATGACAGTACCAATCCCTACGAGGTTGATACTGTTGGAATCTGTTTCATTTGCAAGTTTGGCCATTATCCTATATTTTTTATAACAGATTTATACTATTCAAAGGTATAAAAATAAGCAATACTATACCCATTCTTTCCCGCAATACCAATAATCCTGCAATTTATTCAACAACAGGAGTGAAGACAATAAACTAACGCAAACCAGGCCGGTATTCGTGCATTATATTGCCATTTATTGCTGCTTATTTTCCATCATATGCCCATTTAAGAT
>DASQZP010000493.1:0-4093 GCA_035638655.1 Bacteroidales bacterium | reverse complement strand
TATCGTTTTCTATGGATGGGAACGGTGGTGGCGTGCTTTGTAGCGTTTGTTTGGTTAATGGATATATACTTTGAGTAGCATGGATTGAGGGGCTTTGACTTATGTTAGTTTGTTTTTGCAACATTGGCTTTCAAAACGGATCAGTTTGTACGATAAGACTCTCTTTTTTTGTCATACCTTATCCTTTTATCGTCTCTGAATGGATTATCTTTAACGCCTATTCTATTAAATTTTTCGGTGATTTGTGAATGCAAATGCTTTTGTAACAATGTAATAGTTTATTAGGGATGATTAAAAATTTTTAGAAACGGGAAGCTGTTTATTAAGCGGGTATATTCTTCTTATTCGCTAAAAAAAGTGGGATTAATGAAAAATCGTAACAGCGAAAAATAGTCCATAAATGATCATGAGACCGATATAAAAATCCATGCTCAGGGCTGACATCTGATTTTCCATTTCCCTCGTTATAACCTCAGGTAATTATGCTCCGGAGCCACGAGGCCATAACAGGGATTCCGTTCTCATCCGATCACAATTGTGACCATGTTAATAATAATAATAAGTGCTTCACTTATCAGGTGGAATTTTGCAAATAAAAAAAGATCTCTTATTTCGAATTCACGCTAATTCATAAAAATTACCAAACCATTTAAGAAGTTATATGAAAGGCCGATAAGAAAATTCGTAAATGGTTCGCAGTAGTTAACCATTTCATTCTAAAAACTATTGCTTTGTTTATTTCAAGAAGTCTTATCAATCAGATAGCGGATGAAATCTGTTTGATAAGATTTCTAACTGTATCTTTAACAAAAAGATTTTGGAGTAGCGAATGGGTAAAATAAAGGCATTAGTCATTGATGACTCGAAGATTATGCGAAGTGCGGTTAAGAGGACCTTAAATCAGTTAATGCTTGCCGACTTTGAATATATTGAGGCGAAAGATGGAGAAGAAGCTCTGGAAAAATTCAATGGCGAAATTGATATAATGTTTGTTGATTGGAATATGCCGAATATGACAGGCGTTGAATTTGCCAAAGCTATACGGGATAAAGGTTATGAGAAGATACCCATTATTATGGTCACGGCTGAGAAGTCAATGGGGAAGGTTGATAAAGCCTTAAATGAAGGTGGGGCAAATGAATATATCACAAAGCCATTTACGGCAGATAAAATGCACAAGGCGATAAACCAGTATTTTGATGAAGAAGGTAACATGGCTTCTGATGATGAAGAGGATGGAAAACAAAAAAGCTTTTTTAAAAGTATTCTTAACTCTTAAATAAAGAATAAATGAAATTAGATAATTTAACTGAGTTAGATAAGATTCCTGAAGAAATTGTATGCAAGGTTAGGGAGTCGGTTGTTAATACTATAGAATCAATAATTGGAGCGGATGTCAAGTATGTAGATGAAACAAATGGTGAAGGACCTCTTAATGGTATCATAGGCAATATAAACGTTTTTAATTCCGAGCATACACTATCTTTGATGCTGGCTATCCCAAAAGATTCAGCTCTTCATTTTTCAGAAGTTTTTATGGGTATGGAGCTCCCATTTGAGAGTGATGATATGGGCGATTTGATCGGTGAAATTTCTAATATTCTAGCAGGTGATGTCGCGGCGAATGTAGAAAAAGTAGGTTTCCACGGTCAATCTTCGTTACCTACAGCTACCAGGGGCAGCGATCTAACCCTTTTTATGCCGAACAAACCTCCCACCGAAAAGATGAAATTCATAGCTGACGATGCAGAGTTTTGGCTAACTATGGTATTGAGCGAATCAAAATAAAAAAGAAGACAATGAGTGGTAGTCAAGGAAAAAAAACAAAAGATCTTGAAAATATAATTCGGGCGTTGGCTGATGTTTGGCCTGCAGAACGGGATAATGTGGCTGTGGCCGGTGCGCAGTTTGAGGATTTTATTTCAACCTTTGAAGACGATCCCGGTCAGTTGCAAAAATTAATTGATATTGCCTGGAAGGGGTTGCGGCATCTCTACGAAAAAGATGAATTTTTTATAAGTGTCAAAACGGCTACTATGCAAGCAGTTAATGCCATCCGGGAATATCTTTTAGAAAATGGAGATATACAAGTTGATGTTTTTGAAAAAGCATATGATGATCTTTACGATGCTCTGTTAGGTAAAAAAGAATCGGCTGATGAATTAATAGAAATCGATAAGCCAGTCAATGAGGCAGCAGCTGAAAACCAACCGAAAACAAGCATTGCAGAACAGTCTCCAAAAACACTTGATGATCTGGCTTCTTATATAATAGGACTGGATGAAGATAATATATCTTCGGAATATCTTGAAGCTTTACAACGATTATTGCAAACTTTGTCAGAACAAGCGACGGAAGATGTTTCGAATATATTGAGTGAAGCTCTTGAGATTGTATATAATATTCAGTTGGATAATTCGAAGGCAAGCAAAGACTGGCTTTCTAAAGTAGCCGGACTAACGGAAAAAGCTATAGAAGTAGAGACAGATCAGCAATGGACGGAATCTGATGATATAAATAAGACTTCTCAAAAATCTGGGAAAGATGATGAGGATCAGCCAGAGGCCGAAGCATTTTATATTCCTGAGAATATCGATACGACCATGGTTGGTGAGTTCGTTACAGAATGTACGGAATTGTTGGAGATGGCAGAAAGGGCATTACTGGATCTGGAAGGATCTCCTGGTGATGATGAATTGATAAATAAAGTTTTCAGAGCTTTTCATACGATTAAAGGCACTTCTGCTTTCATGGGGCTGGACCCCATATCAGAATTCACCCATCTTCTGGAAACGGTTCTGAGTATGATTCGTGACGGGAATATTGCGTTTGATAAGGCATCCGCAGATATCTCGTTGGAAGCAATTGACATTATTAACAATATGTTGGCCGTGGTTGAAGCTTCCGGGCCCGGAGACCATCTGCCCAAGCCAATTAATTTTAAGTCTTTAACCAAGGTCCTATATCGAATTTCCACTGAAAAGATAGCGCCGGAAAAAGCCTTGGATGAAGCAGGTGGAATACAACATGCATCTCTGAAGAGTTCCGATGAAGCGTCTCCGATAAGAGGGAATAATGTTGCTAAAGACGGAACAGCCAAAAATAAGTCTGATGATAGTCAGTCAGAATCTACTATTCGTGTTAATGTAAGCCGGTTAGACCAGCTTATTGATATGATTGGTGAATTAGTTATTGCGCACTCGGTGGTAGCGCAAGATGAGAGTATTCCGGATCATTCGAACCTTCAAAAGAAGATTAATCATACCAGTAAAATATTACGTGCATTGCAGGATACAAGTTTGACACTGCGAATGGTTCCTCTTAATACCACTTTTCATAAAATGAATCGCCTGGTTCGGGACCTAACACGTAAAGTTGGTAAGCCTGTTAAGCTTAATACTTTTGGTGAAGAGACAGAGATAGATAGAAATATGGTTGATATCATTAATGAGCCGCTGGTTCACATGATCCGAAATGCTATCGATCATGGGATAGAGACTCCGGGGGAACGGGAAAAAAGTGGAAAGCCTGAAGAAGCCAATATATGGCTGAGGGCCTCTCAAGAAGGCGGGAAAGTGGTCATTGAAATTGAGGACGACGGTCAGGGTATCAATAAGAAAAAGATACTGGAGAAGGCGGTTAGTAAAGGACTTGTGGATCCGGGTCAGAATCTGACGGATAAAGAAATTCATAATCTTATCTTTCTTCCCGGATTTTCTTCGAATGACGAAGTAACCGAGTTGTCAGGTCGAGGGGTCGGCATGGATGTGGTCCGTAAATCTATTGAGCAGCTGAAGGGGAAAGTTGATGTGGAATCCGAAGAAGGAAAAGGCACTAAAATTATTATTGAGTTACCATTTACATTGGCAATTACGGATGGCATGTTAGTCAAAGTTGGAGCACAGCGATTTATTATCCCGACGCTTAACATTGATCAGGCATTTAGAGCCAGGGAGGAAGATATTTTTACTGTAATGGGCAAATCGGAAAAAGTTACCATTCGTGGCGAAACGGTTCCGGTCGTGAGATTGGACAATTATTTTAATATCGAAAATGGCAAAGAAAACTTGACGAAGGGAACACTCCTGGCAAT
>DASQZP010000492.1:0-3923 GCA_035638655.1 Bacteroidales bacterium | reverse complement strand
GTGGGTTGCACTGGATCGGGGAATTCTTATTGCTACAAACCGCTCATTTCCTGCTCCACTGGAGCACTGGAGAGATACACGTGATAAAATATATAAGGACATTTATAATAATTACTGGAATGAAAAGAAAAAGGCTTTTGTTCAGTACAGGGGGTCAGATACCCTGGACGCATCAGCATTACTTATCCCACTTGTTCGCTTACTCAGCCCCAAAGAACCCCGCTGGCTTTCTACGCTCGAAGCACTTGAAAAAGAGTTGATTACTGATTCACTTGTATACCGTTATCGCCTCGATCAGGGGGCTTCTGACGGCTTTACCAGCAATGAGGGAACTTTTTCAATGTGTTCATTCTGGTATATTGAAGGGTTGGCTAAAGCGGGCCAGGTGGATAAAGCTGTACTCTACTTTGAAAAAATGATGGGATATGCCAATCACCTGGGGTTGTTCTCTGAACAAATAGGTCTTCAGGGTGAGCTCCTCGGAAATTTTCCGCAGGCTTTTACTCATCTCGGGTTGATTAGTGCGGCCTATACACTTAATAAATTTCTTGATGAATTATAATTTTAAACTTATTTGATTATGAAAAGCCTGACTGGGAAAACAGTACTGGTTACCGGTGGAGCCACCGGCATTGGAAAATCAATTGTGGAAAAAATGGCAGCAGAAGGTGCAAATGTTGTTATCAATTATATTACGCATGAAAAGGAATCCGCAGAGCTGGTTGATCAGATAAACGCTAATAAAGGCAAAGCCAAACGATTCAAAGCAGATATCAGCAATGAGAAACAAGTTGAAGAAATGTATGCTTTTATCGAAAAAGAATTCGGAGTGCTCGACGTTCTGGTCAACAATGCCGGTATGCAGAAGGATAAAGAATTTCTAAAAATGGAATTAGACGACTGGCATAAAGTAACAAGTGTTGATCTGGCCGGACATTTCCTTTGTTCCCGTGAAGCGGGGAAGGCATTTATGAAAAAAGACATCAAAAAGGATGAATCCACCAGGGGAGTGATTATCTTCATAACCTCAGTCCATCAAATTATCCCATGGTCCGGGCATGCAAACTACACTGCCGCTAAAGGTGGTGCAGCCATGCTGATGAAAACCATCGCCCAGGAGCTTGCACCAAATCATATCAGGGTAAATGCAGTGGCTCCCGGTGCCGTGAGAACACCTATTAATGAGGAGAATTTTGAAGACGAGAAGAAGAAACAGCAAATATTGAGGAAGATTCCGTTTGACCGGCCTGGTAAACCGGAAGAAATTGCTTCAGCAGTAGCTTTTCTTGCTTCTGATGAGGCTTCTTACATTACCGGAACTACCTTGTATGTGGATGGCGGCATGACACTTTATGCTGATTTTGCCCATGGAGGATGAATATTTATTTTTCAAAATGATTTTCTTGTAGTCTTATTCCGATTTGGAGTTATTTTAGTGTCAGACGAACTTGTTCCCATCGGTACATTATCAATATAAAAAGCCAGTTCGTCTTCATGAACTGGTATTTCAAGCAGTGTGCAGGCACGATCGAGTGTAGAACAAATATCAATCTTCAGGCGTGTTGCTTTTCTTTTGTATAACATCATTAAAGCAGTTTCAACTGGTTTTCTTACTAAAATTACCCGTTTTTCACCCTTAATGCTTTTGGAGGTTACGTGTGTTATTAACTTCTGAAGTGTATCTGTCCCGGACTTGATATTTGCAAATCGCAGATCTATCAGTTTCAGATAAGAATCAATAATATCGGGACTCTTATATTGTTTTGTGACAAAATCTATCATATTGTCAACAGTAATCTTTCCTGTATATCTTATAATAGACAAATGATGTTCAGGCACTGCAAGATATCCCATTTCACCCTTTTTCTTCTCCATTAATTGATTGTTATATTTATTATCAAATTTATCATCTTTTTGTCAATGGATTATTCAATAAAGTATGATAATTGATGGATGGAACTTTTGCTTCTGTCAACATACTAAATATATAAATAAAAGTTTTTGTGATCTTTTAGTATGTTTAAAGTAATGCCAAAATGAGGATTAATTTGACAGGATGCATGTATGAATAGTAAGGTGAGAGAATATGCTTAGAATTCTGTTTTTCTGTTCTTTAATCTCCTGTTTCTTAAAAGAAAGATATCTGCAAATAAAGCCGAAAGTAGTAGTAATATATCCTGATATACCCCGAAATTCAGGGCAGCCATAAAGCCAATTATGGCCCATAATGTTGGAATGATCAGGAGATATCGGGGGAGGGAGGTTGTCAACATCAACATTCCAAATGTGAAAATTGTAGTAGGACAGGGTAACCCCAGTGAAATGGTATCATTAAAAGATTTTGTTATGGCCAGACTAATTAATGGATAAATAAAGAGACCGATAAGTGCCATAATATAACCTATGTAACCCTGGGGCCGTCCGATAAATTCAAAAAATATTTTTTTTCTGAAGGAAGCTTCTATCAAAAAGAAAATTCCCTGCATCAGAAAAAATATTCCAAATAAATAGGCAGCCTTATTTATTGAAGTAAAAAAAAGTATGTGATATACTAAGCCGTTCCAGATCCATAACAATCCTAATAATGCAGCAATAAAACGATTTTTGACAAGACTGCCGGAGTGAATTTGTATAAGCGCGAATATTCCGAGTACTAAAAAAATTAACTGAACCGGAAATGCAGTTGCGTTATATTTTTCAAATACTTCAAAAAATTCACTTTGTGTAAACGGAATATTCATAGTAATATTAAAGTTATACAAAAACTTACTAATCCTGGAAAGCAACTATATGTATTTATAACTTTGAATTACCTGGTTATCAGTAAATATACAAAAAGGAAAGGCACTTTCAAAATTTTTTGCATTGCTACAGAGCTTTATTAATGCCCATATATTATAATATACAATTGAATGGTATGAAAAGTTCAGCGTATTGAAACAGACAAAATCATGGAGCAACTGACATTTTAATACTATTTTCTTTTGCGGCTTTCTCCAGTAAATGCTTTAGTTGTTCAAGTGCCATGTAACTGATACGTGAATATTGAATAGTGTAATCATCATCATCCATCATTAAGACAATCGATGTGGTTTTAAAAATAATCTGTTTAATATTTTCTGAAGGTATTTTTTTTGCTTTGCCAAATTGTTTGAATTTAAAATAGAATATGCCCTTGTCTGTTTTAATAAAAGTATCATCAGTTGATAATCCTGTCAAGATATTAATAAAACCATTAATCATAAATACCAGCACCATTACCCATTGGATAGGACTGATACCGGCGGCTCGCTGGCCGTACAGATAAAATCCGGCAAATGTAATCAGTAACAGTCCCATTGCTACTCTGAACTTCTGAAAACCCGGACTGGCTTTGAGGTCTGATAATTCAATTGTTGTGTTTTCCATGGTGCTATGATGTTTTGATATTGATATTTAAGTACTTAAGTAACCGTTGAAATCAGTTTTCGGCAAGTTCTCTGACAAGAGCAGCAAAGCTTTTCACATCCTCTTCTGTTGTATCAAAAGCAGTCATCCAGCGGACTTCACTTTTTGCTTCATCCCACATGTAGAAGAAATATTCTGATTGTAATTTCGGAATCATTTCTTCAGGTACAATAGCGAAAACTCCATTGGACTGCACTTTCTGCGTAATTTCTATACCTGGAATATCTTTGACCTTATCAGCCAGCAATTGCGCCATGTGGTTTGCATGTTCAGCATTCTTTTTCCATAAATCATTACTCAGGTAAGCATTAAATTGTGCTGAGATAAAGCGCATTTTAGAGGCCAGCTGCATGCCCTGTTTACGGATGTATTTAAAGTCAGTAGATATATTTTTATTGAAGAACACAATTGCTTCTCCATACATCATCCCGTTTTTAGTGCCACCAAAAGAGAGAATATCAACTCCTGTGTTGGTT
>DASQZP010000491.1:0-7236 GCA_035638655.1 Bacteroidales bacterium | reverse complement strand
TTGCGCTACCTGATTCCTCTGCAGGAAAGAGAAAAGATGGTAGCACATAAGCCCGCACAATTGTACAAGTTTGATAAACGGCTGTATTATAAAACACGAAAAGAAAATTTTGTTTTTACACTTTAAAAAAAAATTATTATGTATTTACTTGGATATGACGTTGGCAGTTCATCGGTTAAGGCAAGCATACTGGATGCTTCAACCGGAAAAAATGTTGCCTCAGCTTTTTATCCCCGTCAGGAAATGGAGATTACTGCCAGGAAGACCGGATGGGCTGAACAAGCGCCATCACTTTGGTGGGAAAATCTTATTGCTGCCACCCGGGAAGTTTTAAAAACACCTGGTTTGGATACTGAAGCCATAAAAGGAATCGGAATTTCATACCAGATGCATGGGCTGGTACTCATTGACAAAAACAAACAGGTATTGCGGCCTTCAATTATCTGGTGTGACAGCCGCGCTGTAGAAATTGGCAACAAGGCTTTCAGTGAAATAGGCGGTGAACGTTGTCTTTCTTCACTGCTCAATTCACCGGGCAATTTTACCGCCTCCAAATTAAAATGGGTAAAAGATAATGAGCCGCAAATTTTTGAGAAGATAGATAAAATAATGTTACCCGGAGATTATATTGCTATGCAGCTCACCGGAGAAGTGAATACAACCATTAGTGGATTATCAGAGGGAATTCTGTGGGACTTCAAAGAAAATTCGCTCGCCGGATTTCTTATGGAACATTATGGTTTTGATTCTTCTATTATCCCGGAAATAGTACCAACCTTTTCAGAACAAGGGAGACTTTCCAAATCAGCAGCTGAACAGCTGGGTCTTCCGGCAAATATACCCATTGGCTATCGTGCTGGCGACCAGCCTAACAATGCCTTCTCATTGAATGTGCTTAATCCTGGTGAAATTGCCGCTACTGCCGGCACATCGGGTGTCGTTTATGGCGTTAGCGAAGAAGTTACCTATGATCCTGAATCAAGAGTAAACACTTTTGCCCATGTGAACCATTCTGCAGAAGCCAACAGGCTGGGTGTATTATTATGTATAAATGGCACAGGAATTCTCAATTCCTGGATCAAGCATAATTTTGCTTCTGATGGTATTGATTATGAACAGATGAATGAACTGGCTGCATCCTCCCCTATCGGATCAAATGGAATTGTGGTTTTACCCTTTGGTAATGGAGCTGAACGTGTGCTGTTGAACCGTGAGCCCGGGTGCCAGATATCAAATCTAAACTTTAACATACACAATATCAACGACATATACCGTGCCTCACAAGAAGGAATTGTATTCTCTTTCAGATATGGCATGGACATTATGAAGCAAACCGGTATAAAACCTGGAGTAATACGGGCCGGTAGGGCCAATATGTTCCTGAGCCCGGTTTTCAGAAGTACCCTTGCAGGAATCACAGGCGCCACCATACAGCTTTATGACACCGACGGTGCACAAGGTGCTGCAAGAGGTGCCGGAGTTGGAATTGGTCATTATGAAACACCTTCAGAAGCCTTTAGTAACCTCAAAATGGTTGATGAAATTTATCCTGATAAGCAACACGCACAAGCTTACGAAGATGCTTACCAAATCTGGAATAAGGCTTTAAATCATCAGTTAGCAGGAACAAAATAATAAATCAGTAAACAATTGCTTATTTTGCTGATTAGGTAACTAAAATTATAGAAATCAATACAAAAATTAAATTGTTAAATACTTAAACAAATTACAATTATGGAATACTTAAAAGGAGACCAGGAATTTTTCCCGGGAATAGGGAAAATCAAGTATGAAGGAAAAGACTCTAAGAATCCGCTTGCTTTTCGTTATTATGACGAAAACAAAGTGGTTGCAGGAAAGACCATGAAAGAATATTTCCGTTTTGCAGTTGCATACTGGCACAGCTTCTGTGGCGAAGGTGGTGATCCCTTTGGACCCGGAACACGTGTTTTCCCCTGGAACAAAGGGAACGATGCCATTACACGGGCAAAAAACAAAATGGATGCTGCATTTGAATTTTTCACCAAGCTGGGTGTACCTTATTATTGTTTCCACGATGTTGATGTAGTGGATGAAGCAGAAACAGTTCCGGAGTTTGAAAAAAGGCTTCAAACCATGGTTGATTATGCTAAGGACAAACAAAAAGCTTCAGGAGTAAAATTATTATGGGGTACAGCAAATGTATTCTCCAATCCGAGATACATGAACGGAGCTTCTACCAATCCTGATTTTCATGCGCTTACCTATGCTGCTGCACAGGTAAAGAATGCCATGGATGCTACTATTGCACTGGGTGGTGAAAACTATGTATTTTGGGGTGGTCGTGAAGGATATATGTCATTACTGAATACAGATATGAAACGTGAACAGGATCATCTGGCCCGTTTCCTGCAAACAGCCAGGGATTATGCCCGTAAACAAGGATTTAAGGGAACCTTCCTCATTGAGCCCAAACCAATGGAACCCACCAAGCATCAGTATGATTATGATGCAGCAACAGTTACCGGATTTCTGAATAAATACGGACTTGCCGGCGACTTTAAGCTCAATATCGAAGTAAACCATGCTACTCTGGCTGGCCATACCTTCCAGCATGAATTACAGGTGGCAGCTGATAATGGCCTTTTTGGCAGTATTGATGCCAATCGTGGAGATTACCAGAATGGATGGGATACTGATCAATTTCCTATCAATATTTATGAAACAATCGAAGCCATGCTGGTTATTTTGGAAGCTGGCGGATTTAAAACCGGTGGTGTAAACTTTGATGCTAAATTACGCAGAAATTCTACTGACGCAGATGATCTTTTTATTGCTCATATTGCCGGCATGGATGTATTCGCCCGTGGTTTGTTGGTAGCTAATGACATCCTGGAAAATTCTGATTATAAGAAAATGCGCAAGGAGCGTTATGCATCATTTGATGCTGGCACTGGTGCGGATTTTGAAAATGGAAAACTGACCCTTGAAGATTTGAGAAACTATGCAGCTGAGCATGGCGAGCCAAAACAAACAAGTGGTAAACAGGAGCTTTATGAAGCATTACTGAACATGTATATTTGATTTACCCGACCACTCCTTGTTTTCCTTAACAGATAAAAAGGCAATGGTCATTAGGGAAATATCTCCCCTGCAGGAGGATAAAAATATATCCTCCTGCCTTCACTAATACTAATAAAATCACTATTATGAGTCAAAACGAAGGAAACAAAAGGTTCATTCTGGCTATCACACTGGTAGCTACACTTGGCGGCTTATTGTTTGGATACGATACAGCTGTTATATCAGGAGCTGTTAAGTCACTTCAGGCCTTTTTCATCGACAGCTTATTGCAAAATGCAGCGGTAGCTACCCAGGTTGTGGTGCAATACCGTATAGTTGTCACACTGGTTGTTTATATTGTTCTTGCTGCAATCAGCGGTCTGCTGTTGAAAATGTTTGGCAGAAACAAAGGCGGTATTATCAGTATCTTATTATTGATAATCGCTGCAATCGCATTATATTTTACATTTAAGGCACCTCCGGAACTGAATGAAGAAACCGCAAATTCGCTGAAAGGTTTCACCATTTCCAGTGCCCTGGTAGGCTGTATCATAGGAGGATCACTCGGTGGTTTTATCAGCCAGACAATGGGTAGAAAAAACGGATTGATTACTGCAGCCCTTCTTTTCACAATTTCTGCAATTGGTTCAGCATTACCTGAAGCATTGAACTTTATGGGATCGCAAGTAGTTATTTCATTTATCTTTTACCGCATTGTTGGTGGCATCGGGGTTGGTCTCGCATCCATGCTTTCACCAATGTACATCGCTGAAATAGCACCTGCTAATATCCGCGGAAAACTGGTATCCTGGAACCAGTTTGCAATCATTTTTGGTATGCTGGTGGTGTATTTTGTGAATTACTTTATTGCCAGACAGGGGAATGAAACCTGGCTGGATACAATCGGATGGCGTTGGATGTTTGCTTCGGAAACCATTCCGGCAGGATTATTCTTGTTTTTCTTGTTCTTTGTGCCGGAAACACCAAGGTTCCTTGTTATGAAAGAACGTACAGATGAGGCCCTTAATATCTTAAACAAGTTATCAGGAAAGGCTACCGCTCAAAAAGTACTTGGTGAAATAAAAGAATCTCTCAAAGAAAAAAGAGCTCCCTGGCTTTCCTATGGCGGGCTGCTCATTATTATTGGTATTTTACTCTCTGTTTTTCAGCAATTTGTAGGGATCAATGTTGTACTTTATTATGCACCCGAGATATTCAGAAATATGGGAAGTGCAACAGATACTGCCTTGATGCAGACTATTATTGTGGGGGTAATAAACCTGACATTTACTGTTCTTGCCATTAATACAGTTGACAAGTTTGGCCGGAAACCATTAATGATTATTGGTGCATTGGGTATGGCAGTAAGTATGTTCCTGCTTGGATTCTCATTCTTCTTTAACAGTGTCGGAATCGGATCATTAATCTTTATGCTGATGTATACCGCTTCCTTTGCTATGTCGTGGGGACCTGTAACATGGGTATTATTATCTGAAATATTCCCAAATAAAATCAGGGGAGTTATGTCTGTCGCTGTTGCTGCCCAATGGATTGCCAACCTTATCATATCATGGACATTCCCGATTATGAATGATAATACATGGCTCACAGGTATCTTCAATCATGGATTCTCATACTGGATTTACGGACTTATGGGTATCCTTGCTGCATGGTTCATTTATAAAGTGGTACCTGAAACCAAAGGCAAAACACTGGAAGACATGGAACATTTGTGGATAAAGAAAAAATAAAACTATCCGGAAAAAAATAGCTTATTAGTAGTTTTTGCTTTTCTTATAGTAGATGAGAGGGAGACTTACCGGATAACTTCCGAAAGTCTCCCTTAATTTTTTTAATTCATTAACTCATTGTACATTACGATCAATACATGCTGGTTATCATCCTGCTCCAGTTGTCTCTGTCTTTAATGGTAAAACAAAGCTCCTGCCCGTCCTTTGTGGTAAATTTCATCCCATTGGGAAAAACATACCTGGTATTATAAAATTCAATGCCTGTTATTTGCGAGGGAAGTATTTCCAAACCAGGGTCAGTCGTTTGATCATCCTGATTTTTAAAATAGATTCGCTGGTTGGTTAAAATCAACTTTCCCTTCGCATGCGTTCCCATGGAGGAAAAATTTGTATTGTCAGCCTTCAGGACAGTTTCGTTGGGTTTAAGATCAAGCTTCATCTCTTTCTTGTTTTAAATTATCATTGAAAAACTCTTCATACTTCAGGAAGAGAATTTTGTATACCTAAAATTAATCTATTGTAATATGACGATCCGATAAGCGATTCGTTACATCTGCAGGTTTAAAAATTTCATAAACAACAGAAAATAAATGGTGACAATATTAACTTTGTCACAAAAATATCAACACATGCCTTTATCAATGTTGGCCCCATGGTTTGGCCTGATGTTCCCCCTGGCTTTCAGTGCCGGCCCCAATAATGTATTATGTGCTTCTTTGGGAATGCGTTTTGGAATCAGAAAAACATTACCATTTATCGCGGGGATAAACACGAGTATCCTTTTTTATTCATTGTTGATCGGATTTGGAATGGATAGATTGCTTGATCATTTGCCCTGGCTTTTCCCCGTTATAAAATATGCCGGATCTGCTTACATATTTTTCCTGGCATGGTCATTTTTCAGGACCAAAAATAAACAGAAAGATAAGGATGAGGATGTTTTCAGGCCCGGATTCATGTCTGGATTTACAGTCAGTTTGCTTAATCCCAAACTTATTTATGCGCTGGCAATAATGTTTGTCAAATTTTCATCTCATACGAAAGGAAATTTTCAGGAAATTATTCTACTTACTATACTTGTAATTATAATTTCCGCAAGTGCTCATTTTACCTGGCTGCTCGGAGGTAATCTTATTTCAGGTAAAATTACCTCCGGCAAGGGATTAAAGCTTCAAAACTATGTCTTTGGAGGAATATTATTCTTAGTAGCCGTATGGATGTTGCGCTGAATTATTGCACCATGTAAATATCAATCACACTATCACCAAGTTCCCCTTCCTTAAACTTGATCAACAAGTCATAAAAACCAGTCTTATTACATTTAAACTGAAACTTTTCATAGTAATTTGAAGAAGTTACATTAGTTCCTACCAGATTATTCCCGTCAAGTATCTGAATAATGGCTTTCCCTGGATATTTGATATTATTATTTGTAACTACGAACTTGTATGTTGTCCCTTTATTTAAATTGAGTGTAATAAAATATTCGTTTTCATAACTGTTCTTGCTGATTTCTTCAAGCTTGAATTCTATTTGTTTGAAAAATATATCCTTTTGGGCAAAAGATTTAAAAACAAACAACGACAAACCAAAGAAAACATAAAATAAAATCCATTTCTTTTTCATAATGCAAACATGATCAACACCTTAGTGTATTTAATTATGCAAATTTATAAATTTCTGATAATTTAAAGTCCCTTAATTTTCAAAAACTCGTAGGTCTTGTCATTTAAAATATATTTTGCCTGTTCAGAAATTCTTTTTGTCTGATCTCCTGCCAGCTTTTTTATTTGTGGCAATAGCTTTTTATTATAGGCCTCTTTTGTAAGACCTTCAACTGGTACTGTACTGGTACGCAAGTACTGGAGCGCATCTACCTGTCTTTTATCATCCTTGCTTGAAAGCGCTGATTCGAGGCAATCCAGACGATCGGCAGAGGCATTATCCTTCCACCAGTTTTGTGCATTGTAAACAGATAAATCTTTGATTAGTTCACGTTGCTCATCAATGCTCAGTGAATTAACAGGTTTTGATATAAATTGCTCTATCTCTGAGGATGAAAAGTGATATTTGATGTGGTTAACAAGATTTATTTCAAGATCATGAATATACGAAAACCCAAAATTCTGGAATGTAATTTTTTCAATTAACCAACCTGCTCTTACAGGTAACTGATCGATATCATAGTCTATTATTTCACCATGACCATAAAACCTAACAGCGCCCGGATAAATAAGATCTCCTGTATTTGTAAGCTTGACAATTTTATCTTCCTTAAGAAGTGAAAACAAAGCCGGAAGTGCATCCATACCTGCCTCTTCAAGAGTTGTCCTTGCTTCAGAAACCAGCACCCAGTCATTTGATTCAAAATTCTTAATAGCCTGATCAAGATTAGCCTGGCATAAAATGGTCTGAATAAATGGCCCTGCCAGCAATACAAGCA
>DASQZP010000490.1:0-2088 GCA_035638655.1 Bacteroidales bacterium | reverse complement strand
CCTCTGAAAAGAAAGAAACCGGACAAAAGATCAATATTCTGAAAAATAAAGCCCAGGAAATTTTTGATAAGGAAAAGAATAAATTATCTGAAACCACGGGAAAAAAGCAAGATGTCGATTTAACGCTGCCCGGCGATTCTTTTACTTCAGGCAGCCGACATCCTGTATCAATAGTAATTAATCAAATGATTTCGATTTTTCGATCAATGGGTTTTACGGTTTCTTATGGACCTGAGATCGAAGATGACTGGCATGTTTTTTCAGCGCTCAACTTCCCCGAAGAACATCCGGCAAGGGATATGCAGGATACATTTTTCATTGAGAAAAACCCGGATATTCTCTTGAGAACGCATACATCATCCGTTCAGGTAAGAGAAATGGAAAAGCACAAACCACCTTTCCGTATAATTATGCCGGGAAGAGTATTCAGAAATGAAGCAGTTTCAGCAAGATCACATTGTATTTTTCACCAGATTGAAGGTCTTTATGTAGATGAAAATGTATCTTTTGCAGATCTTAAACAAACGCTTTTATATTTTGCTAAAGAAATGTTTGGTGAAGATACGAAAATCAGACTTCGCCCTTCCTTTTTTCCTTTTACAGAGCCCTCTGCTGAAATGGATGTGTCCTGTACCTGTAAAGGTAAGGGATGCAATTTATGCAAATATACCGGCTGGCTGGAAGTACTGGGTTGTGGCATGGTTGATCCCGCGGTGCTCGAATCATCAAATATCGACAGTAAAAAGTACACAGGCTTCGCTTTTGGCATAGGCATTGAGCGAATGGCACTGCTAAAATATAATATTAACGATATTCGCTTGTTTTTCGAGAATGATGTTCGGTTTTTGAAGCAATTCTCGTCACCATTATAAATAGTGTCTGTCCATAATGTCCGATAACTGCGTTGTTGCCAAAATTTTAATTCCTCATATACATTAGTATACTGTGGATTAAAATTTTTTCTTGTTTTGTTCTCGAACATTTTGATCCAGACACTTGACTTTATTGACAGACTCTAAATAGCTTCCGGCAGCTGTCATTCAATAAATATGCATGCCTTAATTACCTAAAAGGCTGCTGATTTTCTTCATTTACCCAGTCCCTATAGGGCGTGAAAAAAATCAATTTGTTTTTCCTGTTATAATATTTCAATTCTATTATTCATTTTTATTGCCTTTCTGTAAACAGCACTGACACCACAATATTTTTCTTCAGACAAAGAAACTGCTTTTTCAAGCTTATCCTGCGGTAAATCTTTGCCTTTAAACTGGTAGATAACAGTAATTTCAGTGTATTTCTTTGGATGCTCTTCTGATGCTTCAGCCTCAATTTTAATATTGAAATAATCTGGTTCAACCCTCATTTTTCTAAGAATTGAAATTACATCCATACCAGTGCATCCTGCCAGTGCGAGCAGCATAAAAGGTTTGGGCCTTGGTCCTTTACCCTCCCCTCCTGATTCAGGTAAGGCATCTATTTCAATCTTATGACCATCAATGTCACCTTCAAAAGACATTTTATCATTCCATTTTACATTTACTTCACTTTTCATAAACAATCAGGGTTAGTTAATATTACAAAATTTAGAAAAAAGGAACTGAACAATACATCTGAACATGAACCCGTTTTTTTCTACATATATTTACTATTTTTACAAAGATAATTAAACCAAATTCAACAAGCTAAAGAAATATTGCTGGCAGGAAATGAAAAATAACAGAACAGCATCGTGTGATGAATGCATACTTCGTTCCAACTCAATATTTAAACATTTGACCCCTGAAGAACAGGCAGATGTCCTTGAAGTAAAAGAAACCAACATACTAAAAAGGGGTAATGTAATATACCGTGAAGGTGCAAGGATAAATGGCTGCTATTGCATCAACAGTGGAATCATAAAAATTTACAAAACAGGTATTGACGGGAAAGAACAAATAATACGTTTTGCCAAACCAGGTGATTTAATTGGATTTAGATCAGTATTGAGTAATGAACTTGCGTGCACTACTGCACAAGTATTGGATGATTCATTTATTTGTTATATACCAGGAACAACCTTGATCAGCCTGGTAAAAACAAACGGTAATT
>DASQZP010000489.1:0-4403 GCA_035638655.1 Bacteroidales bacterium | reverse complement strand
CAAACAAAAACAAAAGCAATTGATCCATGATCATGCATCCAAATCAGATGTAATTATTTGTACGGCACAAATTCCGGGGAAAAAAGCACCGGTACTTGTAACCAAAGAGACTGTAGAATCTATGAGAGCAGGTTCAGTAATTGTCGACCTGGCGGCCTCAACCGGCGGAAATTGTGAGGTTACAAAAAACGGAGAGGCAATAGTACACAATGGTGTTACTATTATTGGACGTTCGGACTTACCCTCGGCTATGTCATCCGATTCCAGCAAAATGTTTGGACAGAATGTTATCAACTTTCTGAAGCTGATTATTGATGAAGAAGGTAATATGAAACTGAATTTTGAAGACGATATTATCAAAGGGACTTGCGTGACACATGAGAAACAGATCGTCAATGAACGAATAAAAGAATTTATTAAATAAAAATAATGCCATGGAAAATTTTCTGTTGTTTTTTTATGAACACCGTGAGGAGATCTTTACAATTGCCCTTTCTGTGTTCCTGGGTATCGAAGTAATTTCAAATGTTCCATCGGTACTTCATACGCCCCTTATGTCGGGTGCGAATGCTATCAGTGGTGTGATCATTATCGGAGGTATTATCCTTGTTGGTCATGCTGATACCACTACTATTAATCTGAATCTGGTACTTGGCATCTTTGCCGTCTTGTTTGGTACGCTTAATGTGGCTGGTGGTTTTGTAGTTACCGACAGAATGCTTGAAATGTTTAAGAAAAAGAAAAAAAATTAATCTATCATGGATACTAGTTTAGAAACTTTACATAATGTCACCAATGGTGACATCTTTCTTGAATTAAGTTATCTGGTTGCAGCTATTATGTTTGTGATCGGACTTAAAATGCTCAGTCATCCCGAGAGTGCCAGAAAGGGAAATCTTTGGGCAGGTGCCGGAATGGTGCTGGCAATGGCAACCACTCTTTTTCTTCACCGCGATGATGCCGGTCAGGGAATTGCAGGAACCAATATTGTAATCATTCTGGTTACAATAGCTATCGGAAGTATTATCGGTGCAGTTATCGCCCGAAGGGTAAAAATGACCGCCATGCCGCAGCTTGTTTCATTCTTTAATGCAACCGGAGGGTTGGCTTCTGCTTTGGTGGCACTTATAGAATTTTCAAATCCCAATAACGAATCAACACTGGTGACTGTTTTAGGTCTGGTGATTGGTAGTATTGCATTTAGCGGTAGTATGATTGCTTATGGAAAGCTGGACGGGAAAGTAGGCGATATTTTCTCCCGCATCATGACCTGGGTAAATCTTTTCATCCTGGCTGCAGTTATTGGTCTTACAGTTTATGTGATAGCCGGCAATGCTCCTTTTGAAACCATGCAGATCCTGATTTATGTGCTGTTTGCACTCTCCCTTTTATATGGTGTAATGTTTGTAATGCCTATTGGTGGTGCAGACATGCCGGTAGTAATATCACTGCTGAACTCACTTACGGGTATTGCAGCCGCTATGGCCGGTTTCATCTATCATAACCAGGCTATGATCCTTGGTGGTATCTTTGTTGGTGCTGCCGGTATGATACTTACGGTTCTGATGTGTAATGCCATGAATCGTTCGCTGATCAGCGTGATCATTGGTGCCTTTGGGGGTGGTGGCGTATCAGCTGATAAAGAAATTGGTACAATCAAGGAAATTCCGGTTAGCGATGCAGCTGTACTTCTTAGCTATTCTCAGAAAGTAGTGATTGTACCTGGTTACGGACTTGCTGTTGCCCAGGCGCAGCATGTCTGTCATGAAATGGACAAACTGCTGGAAGACAAAGGAGTTGAAGTACGTTATGCGATCCATCCGGTAGCCGGCAGAATGCCAGGGCATATGAATGTATTGCTGGCTGAAGCCGATGTTCCTTATGACAAATTAATTGAGATGGATGATATCAATCCGGATATGCCCAACACTGATGTAGTCGTCGTGATTGGTGCCAATGATGTGGTAAATCCGGCAGCTGAGGATGATCCCGGAAGCCCTATTTACGGTATGCCTATTATTAAGGCAAAGGATGCTAAAAATATCATCGTAATGAAACGTGGTATGGGTAAAGGATATGCGGCTATTGAGAATTATCTGTTTTATGATGATAAAACACGCATGCTTTTTGGGAATGCAAAAGATTCTATTCAGAAGCTTGTTGGTGAAATAAAATCGCTGTAATTAATGTCTGTCCATAATGTCCGATAACTGCGTTATTGCAAAAAATTTAATTCCTCATATACATTAGTATTCTGCGGATTAAAATTTTTGTATGCTTTGTTCCCGAACATTTTGATCCAGACACCTGACTTTATTTACAGACTCTAATCAGGTTTTTTTAAAAACTCATAAAAATGGGCCCTCGTTCTGAAAAGAACGGGGGCTCTTTGTTTTTTGACACTATATTTATTTCATTTTTCAGTTTGTATGAAGGGGGTGATTGTTGATCTGAAACAAAAATACAATTCTTAATATTTTAAATTGAAAGCAATAACTATAATAATGGATACAAAATGAAACAAAAAGTTAAATAAAAAAGTAAAAAAGTAATAAAAAAGTTGCAAAGAATTACAATATGATATAATTTAGCCGTTATAAAAAGTAAGTTTTTAACTAAATGCTTTAATTATGTGTGGATTTACAGTTTATACAGGAAGCGACATGATGCTCAGACTGGCTGTTGCAAATGATTTTCAGAAAGTAAAATACCGTGGACCGGATAACTCCTGTACCAATGATTTACAAGATAACGGATGGATGGGGTTTCACCGGCTAAAAATAATTGACGTAAGTGATCGTGGTAATCAGCCATTGGTTGATCAGACAATTCATCTGGTTGCCAACGGAGAAGTTTATAATTATAAAGAACTGAAAGAACAATACCAGGAGAAATATTCTTTTCAGTCAGACAGTGATTGTGAAGTAATCATTCCTATGTTCAGGGAACTGGGCATTGAAGAAACAGCCCGTCGGCTTGATGCTGAATTTGTTTGTGTCATTTATGATTCAGCACAGAAAAAATATTTTGCTGCAAGGGATCCTATCGGAATTCGGCCAATGTTCTATGGTTATACAAGTGATGGTGATATCATGTTTGCCAGTGAGATGAAAGCGCTGCATTCTATTTGTGATGAAGTGAAGCCATTTCCTCCGGGACATGTGTATGATGGTAATCAATTTGTTTCCTACAGAAAGGTATGGAAGGCTGAAAAATATACAGATGACAGCATGGAAGAAGTATTTCAGAAGATAAACAGTCTTCTGACAGAAGGTGTTCACAAGCGGTTGCAGGCTGATGTACCAGTAGGGTTTTTATGCAGCGGTGGCCTGGATTCCAGTCTGGTATGTGCTATCGGTGCCCGAATGCTTGATAAACCTATTAAAACTTTCGCGGTCGGAATAGAAGATGGCCCTATCGATACAAAATACGCACGTATTGTAGCTGATTATCTGGGTGCTGATCATACAGAAGTGCTATTTTCCAAGAAGGATATTTTTGATACGCTTAGCCAGTTGATTTATAATATTGAAACGTGGGATATAACCACCATCAGGGCATCCATGGGGATGTATCTGGTAAGTAAATATATTGCAGAGCATACTGATGTAAAGGTTTTGATGACCGGAGAAATCAGTGATGAGCTTTTTGGATATAAATATACTGATTATGCACCAACTCCTACTGCTTTCCAACAGGAGGCAGAGAAAAGGATCCGCGAGATTTACATGTACGATGTACTGCGCGCTGACCGAAGCATTTCTTCAAACGGGCTTGAAGCGAGGGTGCCTTTTGGCGACCTTGATTTTGTTCAATATGTAATGAGCATTCCTCCAGAAAAGAAGATGAATTTCACAGGAATCGGAAAGTATATTTTGCGAAAAAGCTTTGAAGGAGATTATTTGCCACATGATATTCTTTACCGCGAAAAAGCAGCCTTTAGTGATGCAGTGGGGCATAGTGTGGTTGATTCACTGAAAGCCTGGGCTGAAGAAATGTATACTGAAGATGATCTGCTGGATGCACGTGAAAAATATACTTATGTGGCCCCCATTTCAAAAGAATCACTAATGTACAGGGAAATCTTTGAATCACATTTTCCGGGCAGGGCGAATGTAATAGCTGATTTCTGGATGCCAAACAAGGAGTGGGAAAACTGTGATGTTAATGATCCCAGTGCCAGGGTACTTCCGAATTATGGTAAAAGTGGTGAATAATTAATTTCCTTTTTTTGTCGTTTAACCGGAGGAGCCAGTCTGATCTTTTGAAAGGCTGATTTCTCCGGTTTTTTTATGTTAATATGAGTATTTAGTGTTAAAAAAGTGTAAAAAAATTGCTTTTTTAAGCTATTTAAAAATACAATTTGATGGAATATACATAATTTTTTTGTAACTTAGGTAATG
>DASQZP010000488.1:0-2860 GCA_035638655.1 Bacteroidales bacterium | reverse complement strand
ACTTGCTTTCTTTCCCCCTGCTTTCTTGACTTGCCAACGTTGATTATCCTTGTCCTTGGTCACGTGGTAATTTGCCATAACAATCTCCATTCTTCTTTTGGTTTGTGATATTTATTGGTCTAAGATCAAATTTTTTCATTATTATTAAATTGTTGGTAATCCTACTTTGGTTTGAGAATCCAAAAACAGATGAGATAAATATCCTGCTATTAAAGATTCAATGAAGAAGCGAGAAAGTATAATGATTGAAGGTTTTTTGGGTTGAAACACGAAAAGTACAATCAATAACACAGATAGAATTGATCCGAAAATTTTCGAATGCATTATCTTACGATGTCTAAAATGTGTTGCAGGTTCAAGGATATCAGGTAGAATCCCTCCAATGTACCCACCAAAGATTCCCGAGCTCAATATCAGTGAATGATCTTTGGAATTTTCAGTTTGAGCATTATTCTCCATTGTGTTTATTCGCAGTTTTGTCAGTCTCCCACCAACAACCATTCCTACTAAACCATGAGTAATTCTTCCAGCCATACCCTTCTCCAATCAATTTATTTTTACTTATCTCACGCCATTCTGCTTGCTTATCCAACACCTGCACTGTACATTAATATTCGATACAGGGAACAAATTTTGATATATTATATATAATAACTCCGTATTAAACAAGCTAAATATTATATTTTTATTATATAACAATAATAAAAGGAGATGAGATGGGGAATTTTGGGGAACGCCTTAAAGTCCTAAGAGAGAGTAAGGGGAAATACCAAGGGGATGTAGCAAAAGGGATAGGAGTCCAGCAAACTCGGATTTCATATTTAGAGAAACAAGAAGAAGTGCCTAAGGAATCCACTGTTAGAGCCCTCGCCGAATATTTCAATGTTCCGATTATGTATTTTTTTGGTGAAGAAGAAGCAAATCCTAATGAAGATGATTTCGCCCACCTCCGCAAATTACGTGAAGAGCCTAAAGAGGATACATTATTTACGCACATTATGCAGGGGCTTGATGACTTAGATGAGAATGCACAAGAGCAGGTAAAAAATTTAGTCGAATCGTTACGAAAAAAAGAGATTTCTTGAACATTTTATGGCAGATAATAGCTATTTTAAGAAAAATACTGAGAGACAACGTTTAGCAAAAGCTCTGTTACGAGAGTGCAAAATTGAAGGACCTCCGACCAATCGAGATCTAATCTTGGACTATTTTGGTTTACAGGTTTTTAAACTCTCTAAAATAATTGACCAACCAATGCAGCAAATCAGTACAGATATCAGAGCGATATTAGATAGAAAACCCAAAAGGATATATTTGCACGATTCTGTTTTGTATAGTGAGACGATGGTAAATTTTAGCATATTTCACGAGATTGGACATTTTGTATTGCCTAATCATGAAAGCATTCTCCGGGAAAGGTCAATTAAAGAATGTGAGTGGAAAGATTTGAATCCTTTCTCTGAAGAATATTTGGAGCTTGAAGCCAATGCTTTTGCGGCAGATTGCATTTTTCAAATCAACAGATTTACTGAAGATGCTCTCAGGTATCCATTGTCCCTAAAAGCGCCCTTTAAACTCTCCCAGGTGTATAACGTCTCGTTTGAAGCGTCTTTTAGAAGATATGTCGAAATGAATCCATTCCCGTGTGCCCTCGTAGTGTATAAACCCGAGACGTTTGATGATGCTTCAGATGCTTTAGTGGTTAATTATACTATTACCTCAAGCACTTTTCGGGAATTCAAATACATTAAACCTCACCAAAAAGTCGGGGCGACCGAAGATGTAGCCAGACTATTTTATGATTATGGTGGTAGTGGAAAAGATTTCCAAGAAATAGAACTAAATCTGAGAAACCCGATGACTGGGGAGACAGCATCCTATAAAACAGAATGTTTCACGAATAGATACAAGGTATTTCAACTTGTGCGTCCCGAATGGAAAAATCCATAATGTACTGTAGTGAATGATGCATATAAATTTATCATTAATGTACACAACCAATGCATAATGTAAAAGAATGTAATTATTTTTTTAAACAAAGCGACCCGAGCTTTCCCAGGTCGCTTGTCCTCTGCCCCCGTTGATCAGAAATTTTTACAATAGTAATCGCATAGAAATTTTAACCCCTTCCGATGAGATGATTTACTATTTAGATTAGATATTTCAATACTAACTTAGATGTTCATTTAAGCTCTTGTTAAAAAATCTTAAATCTTGGAATTCAAGATATCTGAAAGACTCAATATGAATAATTTAACATTGGAGAAATGTAAGGCTCGACTGTCAAACCCGAATACTCCGAATAAGGAAATATTGGAAGCCTTACAATATCTTGAAACGTGCAATAATCCTGTTGTGGTAGACATTTTATTGAAATACTTAGAGCGTGAGTTGCCAAACATACAGGGATCACAAGAAGTCGAAGTTGCTAAATCTATTCTGGTACTCAAATATTCGAATTCAGATGATCTTGGTTCAGAAGAAAAAAACATCCTCCTTAGCTATTGCAAAACTAACACACTCAATTTGCAGGACATAGTACTTGAATTACTCGACGGGTATTGGGATAAAGACGATTTATCATTTTTAGAATCGTTAGAGTTTCCGGAAAATCCCATAGCTCAAAAATTACATTTAAAAGCACTGGCAGAACTTCATTCAAGTAAACTTAAAGCGTTCGTACGAAAATATGGTTTAAGTTAGGGGTAGGAAAATTGGCTACATAACGGCAATTATGTAGCCAATATCTCCGAATATCTAATGGTAATGTAGTGAATAGCCGATAAAACGTATCCAATATTATAATGAATCTGACCCTAAATTACCGACTCATACTCACAAACAAAAAAGGACACTACCC
>DASQZP010000487.1:0-2925 GCA_035638655.1 Bacteroidales bacterium | reverse complement strand
ATTCAAGCGAGTTCCAGAGTTGGAAGGAGAGTTCCTAATGGCCCCGGTTTAATTTTTACACTTTATAGTCCGGCAAAACCGAGAGATAAGTCTCAATACGAACAGTTTCAAGGGTATCATAGCAGAATTTATTCAAATGTTGAGCCCACATCTGTAACACCCTTTTCAGTTAATGTAAGAGAAAGGGCATTACATGCTATATTAATAGGATTAATAAGGCATTTTTCAAGTTCAACGGATGGTTTATTGAAAAATCCAGATACTTCTGTTAAAGAATTTCATCGTTTAAGAGATTGGGCATCAAAGATCATAATTGAAAGATGTAATAAAATTAATCCCGAAGAATATGAGCCAACTAGAAGACTATGTAATAGTCGTCTTAATCAATGGGAGAAGGTTGGGTATCAAGATTATGGTGACGCTGGCAACTACAGAATAAAGTATAATGATGATATCTATCCATTAATGTATGCTAATAGTGCAGAAGTAAAAATGGATGTAGTGAGAAGATCTCTTTCAACGCCAACTTCGATGAGAGGCATAGATACTGAATCAAGAATTGAAATTTTTAATATCGGTTAAGGAAAATGGATTCAAATATAAGAACAGGACAATTACTTACACCTTTTGGAATTGGACAAATCGTTACATTCCCTGAAGAAGTTTCAGTGATGATTTCAGGTCTCAACTTGTGGGATAAAAGCTTAGAAGAGAGAAAGATATCCGGGGGTTATGACGCGGTTGATTTGGAACAACTGAAAATTCCTGAAGAAAGACTACAAAAACTTCTAAATGTAGAATATTTACTAAAACCATTCCCATATACTGAGAAAAGCTTCGCAAATAATTATTTAAAAGTACCGGCAGTTCGATTTCCGAGTTGGCATCATTGTGTTAATCCACAATGTGGAAGAATGAAAAAAATTCAATTATCTACACATGATACCCATATAAAATGTCCTGATTGTGAAAGCAAAATGATACCTGTACGTTTTGTAGCTGTATGTCAAAATGGACATATTCAGGATGTGCCATTTGCAGAATGGGTACATAAAGGACCTGTTCCCAATGATGGAAGAAACCATACTTTAAGATACAAGGCGAATTCTGGTTCTGGGGATTTAGGAAGTATATTTATTTCGTGTAATGATTGTAAAAAGTCAAGATCACTAGCCGGAATAATGAATATCAAAAAAGATGAAATAGAGGATATAATCTATAATTCTGCTCTTGCTGAAATTGGTCTGAATAAAGATGAAAATTTAGAATTTTCCTCTCGTAATCCAAATACCCCTGAAATAAACCCTTTGGGTCATTTTTGTAAAGGGTATAAACCTTGGCTTGGACTTGATGGAATAAATAATCCGGATAAGTGTAGTAAACATCTTAGCGTATTAATCCGAGGTGGTTCTAACGTTCATTACTCGAATATTCAGTCTGCATTATACTTACCCAAAACTAAAGAAGACATTAATGAGTATGCACAAAGAGTAATTGAAAAAACAGATGGCGGAATAAAAGAACTTAAAGAATATTTCGAACAGCAGAGCGGTGGAGCTCTTTTAAAAATGGTTCTTAAAAACAAAGTTGAAGTAAAGGATGGCTTAATTTCAGTTGATGAATTATTTGAAGAAATTATTTCTCAGTTTGATGTGGATGAAAACGAATCTGAAAATTATAATGATATTGATATTCGTTGGGAGGAATATCAACACATACTTAAAGGAAGAAATTCAGAAAATTCTGATTTTAAAGCTATAGTTAAAAATTTTAATAAGTACGAAGACGCTGATTATTTAAGAAATTACTTCTCAAACGTTGTTTTAATAGAAAAATTAATAGAGACAAGGGTATTCACTGGGTTTTCAAGAATCACTCCAAATAGAGGAAGTTTAGAAGAACGAAAAGAAATGCTTTCAAATAAACCTGTTAAATGGCTTCCAGCTTATCAAGTTCAAGGCGAAGGCATATTTCTTGAATTTGATTCTGAAACACTTGATCAATGGGTTAATAAATCATCTGGGTATTTTGAGACATTAATCAAAAGATACCATTTTGCAATGGGTAACCGTAATTATGATTATGAGAAAAGGGATATTGATCCAATATTTGTAATGATGCATACATTTGCGCATTTGCTTATTAAACGTCTATGCTATAATTGTGGATATGGATCTTCAGCGTTAAGAGAAAAAATCTATTTTAGTTCATATAAAGATCAAAAAATGAATGGGATTTTAATTTATACTTCTTCAAGTGATTCTGAAGGTTCATTAGGTGGATTAGTTCGGCAAGGTAAAGAAATGTATCTTGCGAAATTAGTTAGAGACTCAGTTGCAGATGCTGAATGGTGCTCAGCTGATCCAGTTTGTTCAGAAGTTGGTCAAGAAAGTGGGCAAGGACCAGATAGCGTTAATGGCTCAGCATGTCATAATTGTTGTTTAGTTCCTGAAACAAGTTGTGAAGAGTTTAACTCATTATTAGACAGGGCAACTATAAAAGGCACTATTGAGAATAGAGAACTTGGTTTCTTTTACGAATAGTATTTTTTATCTCATACCCCCCCAAAAAAAATAATTACTTTTTTTGGGGGTAGAATTTATTTCAGATCCTATACTGCCAAAAAGATAATATTACCGGAAAAGTTCGTATTACGGAAAGAATTTTTAGAAAACCATAATAAACATGTTTATATGAATTGAAGAAGCACTTATCTGTCTGTTATACGCTTAAAATCGTTTTAAAGGGTTGCTTAAATCTGCGAAAACCTGTGTGGCTAAAAATTAAACAGAAACGGATTTAACCTCATTGTCAATTTGCTCCCATGATTGGGCTTTAGCCATATCCAGATCATATTTTTGCTGCAGATTCATCCAAAATTCTGGTGTCGTTCCCAGTGCCTTGGCCAAGCGTAGGGCGGTATCA
>DASQZP010000486.1:0-7693 GCA_035638655.1 Bacteroidales bacterium | reverse complement strand
CCTCGGAAAGGTATCTGTCATCCGGAGCCTCCAGACTCACCGGATTAAAATAATCATTCAGATCCATTAAAAGTCCTACTTAATTATATTTCCTTATTATTCCCTGCCCATTTATGCAGGCTGACTATTTCTTCTTTTTCTTTCTCTTTCCTGAGGGTTTTCCTTTACTCACAATTTCCATGCATTCCTTGTAAGAAAGAGAGGATGCCTCTTTATCTTTGGGAATCTTATAGTTTCCTTTATCATAAGATATGTATGGCCCCCATCGTCCGTTAAGAACCTCTAATTTTTCGTCTTCCGGAAAAGTTTTGATGATCTTGTTTCTGTCACGCTCTCTTTTTTCCTCAATAAGTTCAATGGCACGATCAAGTTCAATGGTCATTGGATCATCAACCCCTTTTTTAAGAGAATAAAATTTTGATTTATGCCTTACATAAGGGCCAAAACGTCCTACTCCGATTGCCACATCGCTGTCTTCATACGTGCCAATAGTTCTTGGTAATTTGAACAGATCAAGCGCTTCTTCCAGGGTAATGGTCTCAAGATGCTGTCCTTTCTGCAAACCGGCAAACCTGGGCTTTTCTTCATCAGTGGCTTCTCCCATCTGTACCATGGGCCCATACCGGCCAATCTTTACAGAAATAACCTTACCTGTCTTCGGGTCATTACCCAGTATACGTTCCCCCTTATTTCGTTCGGCCTGCTCAAGGGTTTCTTCTACACGCTGGTGAAAAGGATTGTAAAACCTGTCAATCATTTTGGTCCAGTCTTTCTTTCCTTCTGCAATCTCATCGAACTCTTTCTCCACCTTTGCAGTAAAGTTAAAATCAATGATATCATCAAAATGTTCTACAAGAAAATCATTTACGATCATCCCTATATCATTGGGAAAAAGTTTAGCCTTTTCTGCCCCTGTTGTCTCTGTCAGGCTGGTTTCATTAATTTTTTCATTGGCAAGAACGAGCTTTACATATTTTCTTTCTTCCCCCGGCCGGTCTTCACGAACCACATAACCCCGGTTCTGTATGGTGGAAATAGTCGGTGCGTAGGTTGACGGACGTCCAATGCCGAGCTCTTCCAGTTTTTTCACGAGACTTGCTTCAGTATACCTGGGCGGATGGTGAGTAAACCTTTCTGTCGCACTGATCTCTTTCATGTCCAATGGTTGATCCAGTGAAAGAGGAGGAAGCAGTGAGGACTTCACATTTTCATCCTGTTCCTCATCAGTAGATTCAATATAAACCTTCAGAAATCCATCAAATTTAAGTACCTCACCATTTGCCACAAACTGCTCTTTCTGATTGGAAATGCTAATGGTTGCAGTAGTCTTTTCCAGTTCGGCATCACTCATTTGTGAAGCAATCGTCCTTTTCCAGATCAAATCATACAATTTCTTCTCCTGGTTATTTCCAGGTACTGTTGGCTTGTCAATATAGGTTGGCCGAATGGCTTCGTGTGCCTCCTGTGCTCCTTTCGATTTTGTCTTGAACTGCCGGCTGTTTGAATATTTCGCACCATAATCAGCAGTGATAACTTTTTTTGTATTATTAATAATGGTGTCCGACAGGTTTACCGAATCGGTACGCATGTATGTTATTCTACCCGCCTCATATAAGCGCTGGGCAACTGACATTGTCTGAGAAACAGAAAAACCAAGTTTGCGACTTGCTTCCTGCTGCAGGGTAGATGTAGTAAAAGGAGGAGCTGGGGACTTCCTGGATGGCCGTGTGTTGATATCGACAACTTTAAAAGAGGCTTCCCTGCATTTCTCAAGAAATTCAATCGTTTCCTTTTTTGTTTTAAATCGTTTGGGCAGATCAGCAACCAGTTCAGATTTTTTATTATCCTTGCCTGTAACAATAAAACGTGCAGATACTTTATAAGAAGAGGTCGTCTTGAAATTCATGATCTCTCTTTCACGCTCAACAATCAGTCTGACTGCCACAGATTGCACACGGCCGGCAGATAAAGACGGCTTTACCTTTTTCCATAAAACCGGGGACAACTCAAACCCTACCAGCCGGTCAAGTATTCTCCTGGCCTGCTGTGCATCCACCAGGTTACGATCAATCATCCTGGGATTGTCAATAGCCTTTAATATGGCAGGTTTCGTTATCTCATTAAAAACAATCCGTTTGGTGTTTTTTTCATTCAACTTTAATACATCATAAAGATGCCACGCAATAGCCTCTCCTTCACGGTCTTCATCAGAAGCAAGCCAAACCATTTTTGCTTCTTTGGCCCGTTTTTTTAATTCGGTGACAACTTTTTTCTTATCATCTGATATAATATAATCAGGCTTAAAGTTGTTTTGTATATCAATGCCAAGATTTTTCTTGGAGAGATCGCGTATGTGTCCAAAGCTTGAAGTAACAGAAAATTTACTGCCGAGAAATTTCTCGATGGTTTTTGCCTTGGCCGGTGACTCAACAATAACTAAATTCTCTTCCATAAGTATATTAAATGCTTTACAAGAAACCCAAATAATAGAAAACAGGTTTAAAGCCTGCTAAGTTCAAAATTTTAAATTAAAAAAATACTATTTTTACCGAAAACTATATTTTAAAATGGCAAAGATAAAAAATAAAAAGAAGCTGTTTTTAAGAATCTTTTGGACCCTAATAGCGTTCCCTTTTGTCTTATTAATCATCTTATTATCACTTATCTCAACAGATAATCTTGGTTTCATGCCCACTTTTGAAGACCTTGAAAATCCCAAGAGCAACCTGGCCACAGAGCTGATTTCAGAAGACGACCAGGTATTGGGTCGTGTTTATTACCAGAACCGCACATATACTGATTATGATGAGATATCTCCCAACGTGATTGACGCGTTGGTTGCCACTGAAGATGTTCGATTTTACTCACATTCAGGAATTGATATTCGCGGTCTTGCCCGTGTATTTTTCAAAACTATCCTGATGGGAGAAGAACGTTCAGGGGGTGGTAGCACGATTACACAGCAGCTGGCGAAAAACCTTTTTCCTCGCGATACTACTACCTACAACCTGGGGTTTACACGAAATGTGTCTTTGGTCATTGCTAAGTTAAAAGAATGGGTAACGGCCGTTAAGCTTGAAAAGAGCTATACCAAGCAGGAAATTCTGACCATGTACCTGAATCAGTTCGACTTTCTTTATCATGCTGTTGGTATTGGTTCAGCTGCTAAAATATATTTTAATACCACTCCTGATTCCCTTACGCTGGATCAGGCGGCTACCCTGGTGGGTATGGTCAAAAACCCCTCCTATTATAACCCGGTACGACGGCCTGAGGTGGCGCTTTACAGGCGTAACATTGTTCTTTCCCAGATGCTTAAATACGATTATATCTCTGAACCGGTCTTTGATTCTGTCGCGAATGTCCAGATGGAGACTGACTTTCAACGTATCAGTCATAATGAAGGACTGGCCAAATACTTCAGGGAACAGATCCGTCTGATGATGATCGCCCACAAGCCGGAGCGCAAGAACTATTTCACTTATGAACAGTTTAAAGAAGATTCTATCCTGTGGGCAACAAACCCACTTTACGGATGGTGTGACAAAAACCTGAAACCGGATGGCACTCCATATGATCTGTACAGGGACGGATTAAGGATATATACCACTATCAATTCAAAAATGCAGCAGTTTGCCGAGACGGCAATAGCCGACCATTTGGGAGACTATCTGCAACCTGCATTCAACAAAGAAAAGAAAGGGCGGAGCAAGGCTCCTTTCTCAAATGACCTGACCAAACAGGAGATCAATCATATTATGGACATCACCATGCGACGTACTGACAGGTACAGGAAGCTCAGGCGTGAAGGCAAATCAAAAGATTCCATTACCAGGATATTTAATACCCCGGTTCCAATGACCATCTTCAGCTGGTCGGGAGATAAAGATACCGTGATGAGCCCGATGGATTCACTTCGCTATTATAAATTCTTCTTACATGCAGGCTTCATGTCTATTAATCCTCATAATGGTCACATAATGGCCTATGCCGGCGCTCCGGACTTCAAATATTTCAAATATGATCCGGTTAGAGTCCAGAAACGTCAGGTGGGATCAACCGTGAAACCGTTTCTCTATACCCTGGCCATGCAGGAAGGTTATTCCCCCTGTTATAAAGTAGCCAACGTGGCCACCACTTTTGAGGTGAATGATACCACATGGACCCCAAAAAACTCTGGTGATTCAGAATATGAAGGCAAAATGGTTACCCTGAAATGGGGACTGGCCAATTCCGTTAACTGGATATCTGCCTGGGTAATGAAGCAGTTTAACCCGCATGCCGTGATCGAAATCATGCATAAAATGGGTATTAAAAGTTATCTTGACCCCGTGCCTTCACTGGTACTCGGAACTTCCGACATATCTCTGTATGAAATGGTAAGTGCTTATGGCACCTTTGCCAATAAAGGCGTACATGTTGAGCCTTTAATGGTTACTAAAATCGAAGACAAACACGGGAATGTGATCTCGCAATTTATGCCCAATAAGCAAGAAGCAATTAATGAACAAACTGCTTTTCTGATGCTGAACCTGATGCAGGCTGTTGTAAATGAAGGAACAGGCATCAGACTGAGATATCTTTATCACTTCGATAATGAAATTGCCGGAAAGACAGGAACAACCCAGAATCACTCCGATGGCTGGTTCATGGGTGTAACGCCTGATCTGGTATCTGGTGTTTGGGTTGGTGGTGAAGACCGTTCCATCCATTTTGATGAGATCGGCATGGGACAGGGAGCTAACATGGCACTCCCGATCTGGGCCAAATATATGCAGAAAGTATACAATGACAGCACCGAAGTAGGTATTTACAAACGACCTTTTGATAAACCGGCAAACTTTAACGTGAATCTGGATTGCAGTGACAACCAGGACAGTATCAGGAAGCCAAACAGTTACGAATACCTTGAATAGAAAATAAATCCCCGGCATTGAGCTACTCAGCCGGGGATACTTTCAATGAGTTCCCGTGTATAGGAGGACTGAGGGTGCTCATAAATCTTCATAGCATCACCAGACTCTACAATACGACCTTCTTTCATCACCATGATTCTGTCGGACATATATCTTACCACGGAGAGATCATGGGAAATAAATAAATAGGTAAGTCCGAATTCCTCTTTCAGTTCATTCAGTAAATTTAGTATCTGGGACTGTACAGAAACATCCAGTGCAGAAACTGATTCATCGCAGATAATGAATTCCGGTTCAACAGCTAATGCTCTGGCAATCCCTATCCTTTGCCTTTGCCCTCCTGAAAACTCATGAGGATAACGGTTATACATTGAAGGATCAAGACTAACCCGGCTAATAAGTTCTTCTGTTCTTCTCCTTCTTGCTTTCTTATCAGGATAAAGATCATGAACTGCCATTGGCTCCTCAATTGCCTGACCAATTGTTAGTCTTGGATTTAGCGATGAATAAGGATCCTGAAAAATAATCTGCACTTCTCTTCTGAAATTTCTGAGAGCTTTTCTGCTCATTTTTGTAACAAGCTGTCCTTTGTATACTATCTTTCCTTCCCCTGCTTCTATCAATTTGATTAGTGTCCGGCCCAGTGTGGTTTTTCCACAGCCCGATTCGCCTACCAACCCTATTGTTTCACCTTTAAATATGCTGAATGAAACATCATTAACTGCATGATATTCCTGAACTGTCTTCCCTAAAAAATTCTTATGGATACTAAAAGAGGTTATGAGGTTTTCAACCTGGAATAATGTCTCATCTGCAGCCATAACCTTTTCAGATGTGGATTTATTTTCCTTACTGTACATAACATCTTCAGCATTACCATGATTATCCAGAAAATCCTGCACTGTAGGAAGACGAGGTACCTGCTGGTATCTGAAACTCCCGGGACGGCATGCCAGCAGTCCCCTTGTATAAGGATGCTGCGGATGGTTTATGAGCTGATCTTTAAGTCCTTTCTCAACAATCAGACCATTCAGCATGATGGCCACCTTATCAGCAATTTCAGAAATAACTCCCAGATCATGAGAAATAAAGATCATTCCCATACCATATTTATCCCTCAGACTATGCAAAAGTGCTATGATATTTTTCTGAACAGTTACATCAAGTGCCGTAGTAGGTTCATCGGCAATCAGCAGGGAAGGATTACAACTAACAGCCATGGCAATCATTACCCGCTGTTTCTGTCCTCCTGATAACTCATGCGGATATCTGTTCCAGATCTCCTCCGGTGAAGGAAGTTTTACCTCATTGAAAAGTTCAATACCTCTTTCCCTGGCCTCTTTGGAATTGAGGCCCAGATGAAGTTTCATGGGTTCAGCAACCTGAAAACCGCAGGTTAGGGAAGGGTTGAGAGAAGTCATTGGTTCCTGAAAAATCATGCCAATCCTGTGCCCTCTGATCTGGCGCAGTTTTTCTTCTTTAATATTACAAATATCGATCACGCTATCCTCCCCGGGACCAAACAGCACTTCTCCGCTACCGATCCTGATATTTTCCGGTAATAACTGCATGATGGCCATGGCTGTCATTGATTTTCCGGATCCAGATTCCCCAGCCAGACCAATTGTTTCACCTTTTTCAAGAGAAAAACTGATATCTTGGAGAATTTCCCGTTGTTTATTACCGGAAAAAAGAGAAACATTGATATTTTTCAATTCGAGCAGCATTCGTCAAACTATTTGAATAAATTACTAAATACCTGTTCAATCTTGCTGACCCCAACCACCTCGATGGTATATTTTTTAAGATCCAGACTTTTCCTGTTAAAGGAAGAGATGAATATTCTTTTAAAACCCAGTTTATCTGCCTCGCTTAACCGGTTTTCGATACGGCTTACCGGCCGGATTTCACCAGAAAGCCCAACCTCTGCAGAAAAACAGACATTTTTATCAATGGCCCTGTCGACACTTGAAGAAAGAATGGCACTCACCACAGCCAGGTCAATAGCCGGATCATCTACCTTTAACCCCCCGGCAATATTTAAAAATACATCTTTGGCGGCAAGCCGGAAGCCGGCTCTCTTTTCCAGTACTGCCAGCAACATATTCAGCCTTCTCAGGTCAAATCCGGTAGAAGATCTTTGAGGAGTGCCGTAAGCAGCAGTGCTTACCAACGCCTGTGTCTCTATCAGAAAAGGTCTGATCCCATCAATTGTAGAGGCTATGGAAACACCGCTCAGTTCATCTTCATGGTGGGATATCAGAATATCTGATGGATTTTGTATCTCTCTCAGGCCTGCATTGTGCATCTCAAAAATGCCGATCTCAGAGGTCGACCCAAAACGGTTTTTGATAGACCGCAGGATGCGATAAGTGTAATTCCGATCACCTTCAAACTGAAACACCGCATCTACAATATGTTCGAGCACCTTAGGACCTGCAAGGCTTCCCTCCTTGTTTATATGACCTATCAGGATTACAGGTAATGATCTGGATTTGGCAAATTTAAGCAACCTCGCTGTACATTCCCGTATCTGAGAAACACTTCCTGCCGAGGAGTCAATCTCTTCAGTCTGTAACGTCTGCACCGAATCAACTATTAACAAATCGGGTTGCGTACTATCAAGTTGAACAAGAATATTTTCCAGCACTGTTTCACCAAGTATATAACAATCCCGATTATCCATGCCCAGTCTTTCAGCCCTGAGCCGGATCTGCTGTCCGCTTTCTTCACCGGATACATAGAGTATCTTCTTCCCTTTCAGGGTGAGTGCAACT
>DASQZP010000485.1:0-3356 GCA_035638655.1 Bacteroidales bacterium | reverse complement strand
AATTACCTCCCAATATGGTTATGACCTGTCACAAACCTGTAATGAGATAAGAAAAGTAAACCATTTTAATGAAACCTGTCAGGTGACCGTGCCGCAGGCCATTATTGCCTTTCTTGAAAGCAAGGACTTCGAAACAGCTGTACGCCTGGCTGTATCCATCGGAGGGGACAGCGATACCATTGCGGCCATTGCTGGCGGTCTGTCAGAAGCGTTTTACAAAGAAATACCCGGTAATCTTATTTACATTGCAATGGACAGACTTCCTGTAGATATAATGGCAGTGGTTAAAGCCTTTTACAAAAAAATAAGTGAAAAAGATCCTGAGACGTTTGGTAAAATTTATAACCATATTGTTACCGGAAGTTAACACGGTAACAACCCACAGATTAAAGTATGATGTATGATGTATGATGTATGAATTGAGAAGTATTGGATAACTCACTCCGAGTCTATTTTACAATGAGTTAATCAACTTACTATTTCTGAATCTCACGCTGGCGCGCATTTGCAATGCGTGACAACTTACTATTTCTGATTTTTCAATCCCTACCGCAACAACACCCCTAAATTAATCAGCATGTGAAAGGCAATACCATGTACAAAACTATAATTAATCCGGATATATCCCAATATTGTTCCCGCCACTAACTGCGGTAATACGAGAAAAGGAAGATAATACCACCCGGATGATGAGAATTCAAAATTAAACAAATGCATCATCCCGAATGCAAGCACAGAAATATAAAATATCACTGCAAAATGTTTTTCTATGAATGTGCTAATCTTGTTAACCGATGTTAACTGGATAGAGAACAAGAGCAGAATCTGCATTACCAAAATGACCACCAGCATCATGTATTTTTCTTTAAAAATCAGATAAATACAGTAAGAAAGGGTAATAGCAAAAAATATTTTCACTGTATTCTTGTTAAAACGGAGTAACAGCCTGAACAAAGTTTCTTCAATCACAGGAGCAAGTATAATCACTTTTAAAATCTTTTCAGTCACCGAATAACCAGCAATTTTAGTAAGTGCAATACTATGAATACCTGTTGAAAACTGAATAAAGAAAACGATCATGCCAAAAAAGACAGCCAGACCAAGAAAAAACAAAAAGAGTATAAATATCGGAGTTCTTTGAGTTTGTTCAAAACTCACTTCCGGTTTCTTAAGAAACAAAAAATATGGATCCATAAGTGGTTGTTTATACGAATTTGATGCAAAGTAAAACTATTTTATAATTTAAATGTCGACAAATTAATATGAAGATTCAACTTTTCAGGTTTACAAAATTAATGTTAGCTTGTGCAATTTTATTGCATTTTGAAATAAGCCTACTTCTGACTTCCGACTAATTTCAATAAAACTTCAGGCAAACCGGACTGGCAACAGCCACATGATGCCCGGTAGGTGTAAGCAGTCCTGTCTTTTTGTCGACCCTGAACACCACAATGTTGCCAGACTTCTTGTTAGCTACCAGCAGATAATTTCCTTCCGGAGTAAGGGTAAAATTGCGGGGCCAGTTGCCCTGAACAGGGACCGTCTGTATTTTCTTCAGTTCTCCGGCTTCATTCACTGAAAATACTGCAATGCTATTATGCCCACGGTTAGATCCATACAAAAATTTACCATCATTACTTAGGTGAATGTCCGCACAGGTATTGGTGCCGGTAAAATCATCCGGTAAAGTACTTACCTTGTCTATACGCTCAAACGTTCCTTTTGAAGGATCTACTTTTGCAGAAATAATGGAGCCGGACAATTCATTGATCACGAACACCAGCTTTTTTGAAGGGTTGAAAACCAGGTGTCGCGGTCCGTCACCCGGATCGGCCGTCATGGCAACCTGCTCCTCCCCGATGCTGCCATCCTCTAAAATGGGATAAGCATACACCTTATCAGTTCCCAGGTCATTGCTGTACAGGAACTTTCCCCAGGGTCCGAATTTAGCCAGGTGGGCATGCGGACCTTCCTGACGGTCTTTATTGGGACCACTTCCCTCCTGCTGCCGTATAATAGGATTTGCTTCTATCCGACCACTGTCAAGTTTATAAAAGGCTACATTACCGGTACCATAATTGGCAACTGCCAAATGGTTCCCTGCTTTGTTTACATCGATATAACAGGGCCAGGCACCGTGGGTTGGCTGCTGACTGATAAAACTGAGTCGGCCGGTTCCCTGGTCCAGACGGAATGAGGATACAGCCCCATTATCATCCTCATTCACTGAATAAACATACTGTCGTGTGCTGTCGATTACCAGGTAGGTTGGATTGGAAGTTTCAGCAGCCAGTTGTTTGTTGCCAAGTTTTCCACTGTCAGAATCAAAGGTAAACGAATAAATACCCTGACTCCCGTCACCCGTGTTGGTACCTACAAAAAGCATCATCGTTTGGGGTTGATTTTTTGATGTATTGTTTTTCTTCTTTCCCTGTCCGGAATTACAGGAAACAATCAACAAGAGTACACTCAGACTTATTAAAGCAATAACAGATTTCATCTTATTCAGGTTTAGTTTATTTTTTTATCATGCCAACTTTAAATGCATTGCCAATTTACTGCTTTTCTTCAGTTATTCCTACCTGCAAGAAAGATAAATATTTTTTCTCCTCTACGTGAAAATTACAATTCAATTTTTTGCTCCTGTATATTTCCTTTATCAAAAATTTATTGTATTTTTATTAATTCTAAATTAAAATAAGAAACCACATCAAATACAACCTTATGAAAAAAGTAAAAGCAATACCTGAAGGCAGCCCTCAGCTGATTGCCTACATTAGTGTTAACGATGCCCCAAAAGCCATTGAGTTCTATACAAAGGCATTTGGAGCCATTGAAACCGGTCGCCTGGTAATGCATGACAAGACTATTGGTCATGCCGAGCTCAGGATTGGCGATTCAACATTAATGCTTTCAGAGGAAAATAAACAATGGAATAACTTCAGTCCACGCACACTCAAAGGCACAACTGTGGGCCTCTGCCTGTATGTTGAGGATGTTGATAGTGTATTTGCAAGGGCTATAAAAGAAGGAGCTACCATTGAAGGAGGCATGGAAGTTCAGAATCAGTTTTATGGTGACCGTTCCGGAACATGTATTGATCCCTTTGGCCACAAGTGGACTATTGCCACTCATATTGAGGATGTCGCCTGGGACGAAATGCAAAAACGCATGGAAACAATGGCTGCAAATAATGCTGCTTCCTGATGATATATTGCACCAAATTTAAAAAACTAAAGATCTTCAACTGTAAGGCTGTATAACTATTTTATTCAAACATCTAAAACCTAATTTAAATAATTAATATCATGGCAACAGTAGGTACATATCTTAATTTTTCCAATAATACTGAAGAA
>DASQZP010000484.1:0-2068 GCA_035638655.1 Bacteroidales bacterium | reverse complement strand
ATCGAATATAATGAAAAATTATTTAGATTTGTTGTAGGCGATAAATTTGAAGCACAATATGAAGATTATTTTAGTTTAATTGAGGACACAATTGAATTTCTATGGTTTGTCTTTAAAAGTGATTACTTAAATAATAACTTTCATTAATAATAAAATGAGACAAATATTTTCACAAATCATTTTTAAGTAAGGTACTTTTTTATTTTAATTTATATTCAAATAAATTAGCAAATATTCATCATTATTAATCATCTCTTCTAATATTATTTCAAAATGTTACTGCTGGGAGGAAGGTTTTAGAGGAACCTATAACAAGCGCATCAAGCGGACGTTTTTCGCTAAGCCTTTTCACGTTTCCGTTCGTTTTTTTCGTTTTGTCTGCTAAATTACAAATCAAAAACGCCCCTTATGCGCAGGGTCGTTAGCACGCTTTATTCAATGATATGAATAAATAGAATAAGAGCGAAAAAAGATTGGTACATTTCAAAAAACCATTCCTTATAATACAGCTCAAAGACATTTCCCTTTTCCAGATTTATACTCGCCGGGATTTAAAGATATTTGGCTTGGTGATTATTCTGAATTAGAATAACATGATTCTATAAATATATTTTGTTTGATATCTAAAAAATTTCGGTTTTTATCACAGATTAAATTTACATCAGAAATCCTATGGATAAATATTAATGAAAGAAATTATATGAAAACTTGGTAATTATTTGGGAGTTATTACCTATACATATTTGTTAATTGTGCTGCAAATAAAGCTTATTCCTAAATCGATAATTCAATGAAAAAATTAAACAATACGCAAAGAATGATTGTGAGCATAATACTTCCATTAATTTTATTTATAGTAAGTCTCGCAATTGCAAACAATATTGGTTACCACATAGTAGGCGTTGGAACTTATAGTCATATAATTCATGGTGGCAAACCTTTTGCCATTAATGATACATGGTATATCTGGGTAATTTATTTAGCTATAATAGGTTATTTTGAATATAAAATTTGGGATCAATGATTTAACAGTATTAACTCATATCCTGAATTAAAAAAGTGATGCCTATTTTGTATCACAAGGCTCAGCGTGCTAACAGGCGCATCAAGCGGACGTTTTTCGCTAAGCCTTTGCACGTTTGGGTTCGGATTTCTCTTTTTGTCTGCTAAATTAGTATCAAAAACGCCCCTTATGCGCAGGGTCGTTATACAGAATTTTAGTACTGACAATCGTAATTAACAAGTACAGTCGTTCCGGCCGTTTCAAAATTGGAACCCATAACGTAGGTATTTGATTACTTTGCAAATATTAATTGTAATTATATATCCATTAAGTAAGTAATTAGGAGTGAAATAATGGCACTTAAAAAATGTAGAGAATGTGGTAAAGAGGTTAGCTCAAAAGCAAAAACATGTCCACACTGTGGCGTTAATAATCCAGTAAAGAAAAACAGATTTTGGAAATGGGTTGTATTTTTGGGAAGTGTTGGTATCATTTATGGTTTGTTTTCAATCCCATCTGCCAAGATTAAAGATGCCAATGTATTTTCGAAAACTACGTTAAATGTAAGAGATATGCCTACAACGGATTCAAAAGTAGTTGGGAAGTTATCTCCAGGACAGAAAGTTTTGTCATTTAAAGATTCATCTGGCTGGCTGCATATCAAGTTTTTAAACAATGGCAATAGTATTGACACGGGATGGATAGCAAAAAGTTATACCTATGATATTTCTAAGTATGGCAGGTGGAAAGAACAACAAGAAAGTAGAAAACCTCCTACAACAAAATCCCTTAAAATTAATTCTAAATTAACTAATTTTACAGTAGATAATGCTAATTCTCAGTTTGTTTTTACATTACAAGTTGAAAACAAGAATTCTCAACAGGATACTGTTTTTGTAGTTGTTTATGGGAAAAATGACAATTTCATTCCGCCACGTCGAAGTGCTTGGCCTGCGGCAGGGTTATTATTTAAGCAAGCAGGTACCGCAAGGGGCAATCTTTCTGCATCAGACATCTCTGACAACTGGAATTCTCGACCAGAAATTACTAAAGGATTCAAGATGA
>DASQZP010000483.1:0-5544 GCA_035638655.1 Bacteroidales bacterium | reverse complement strand
AAAAAGCCAAACCGGTTATCATTGCTACCCAAATGATGGAAAGCATGATTACGAATTTCCGTCCTACCCGTGCTGAAGCCAATGATGTAGCCAATGCCGTAATTGATGGTGCTGATGCGCTGATGCTAAGTGGTGAAACATCCATGGGAAAATATCCGGTGGAGACCATCATTAATATGCAAAAAGTAATTGACTGGACAGAAAAACGCGGTTTTAAATTTAACCTCGAACATAATCTGGAGAAAATGTCAAAAAGTTTTCTTCCGGATGCTGTTTGCGCCAACGCTACTTATATGGCCGGGTTAACAAATGCAAAAGCAATTATAACTTTTACCCACTCAGGATATACTGCTTTCAGAATATCCAGTCACCGCCCTAAATCTGATATCTTCGCTTTTACACGCAACGAAAAACTGCTGCGTAAATTATCGCTGCTTTGGGGTGTCAGGGCCTACTATTTTGATAAATACTCCAATATTGACGAATCCATTGCATATTCAATAAATATTCTCAAATCTAAAAAACTAATCGAAAGCAATGATGTAGCCATCCATGTAGGTAGTACACCCCTCCATGAAAAAGGACAAACAAATATGCTGAAGCTGAGCTATGTCTGAGAATTCCGATATATACACCATGGCTGAAAAACTTCTTGAAAAAGAAGAAAGAGTATGGCTTCCTGTTTTTTATAACGCCTGCAGCCAACTTTTTAAAGGACACCATCTCCCCTCGCATGACCACACCCACCACATGCGCGTATGGATTATTGCAAGATTATTACTTAAAGAGTTGGCTCATAATAACCATGAACTTTCACCGGCAGGTATAAGAAAAAACATGGCGGCTGTCTTTTTTCATGATACAGGCATGATTAAAACCCTCGACAAGTCGCATGGAAGAGAAAGTGCTTTGTTTTGCAGGCAATTCTTTAATGATCAAAATATAAACTTGAGTGAATCTGACAAAGAAGAAATTATCACTGCTATCATAAACCATGATGATAAGGAGTATCGCAATTCCGGTAAATTGAAAAATACTACCCTGGCCAGTCCGCTCAAAGTATTACCGGTTTGTGATGATCTTGATGCTTTCGGGCATATTGGAATTTACAGGTATACTGAAATATACCTGCTAAGGAATATACCTTTAAACGCTCTGGCTTCTCAAATTCTTCCCAACCTGAATTCAAGATATCAGAATTTCCAGGAACAGTATGCTGATATGCACACATTTATTAAGGAACACGAACAACGTTTCCTCATCATCAGGGATTTTTTCAACCACATGATTAACTCTGAAAAAAGTAGTCCTTTGCAGGATGAACAAAATCAAATCATTCATTTTTTAGCCTCGGCAATCAACCAGCAATTATCATTAAATGAAATTGTTTCTAATGGTTTGACCCATGCTTCTGAATCAGTTAAATTATTTTGTGGGTCACTCTTCAATGAATTAAATCAATATTCACATACGGGGATTACAGAGGAAGATTCTATTCTTCCCAATTGAAGACTTTTTTAGGATTTGTCTGACTTTTTTTTACATTTTCTGAAAAAATTCCACACAACTTCATGTAATAGGAAAATATAGGAGTATCTTAGTAATAGCGTTAGTGGTTATATCCGGCCTGTAAAGCTAATTACAAAGTAGTGTGTATCTAAGAGATTATTTCCTATGGCATCAAATCTTGACAAGGCATATGATCCTGATTTATTTCGCAGGATGGGCCATCAGTTGGTAGATATGTTGGCTGACTATCTGGAATCATTAAGGAATGGCACAAAGATGCCAGTTTACGCTCATAAAGATCCTGATGAACGGGTAAAAGAATTTGAAACTGACTTTTCAGTTCCTGAAGATGATTTAAACAGATTGTTTAAGCGCGTTCTTGAAGAAAGCATTCATATACACCATCCAGGCTACCTGGGACACCAGGTATCCCCTCCTCTTCCGGTTACTGTCCTTTCCGGTATGATGTCTCAATTGCTGAATAACGGAGCTGCTGTTTATGAAATGGGAGCTGTTTCAGTGGCAATGGAAAAAACTGTTATGCGCTTTATGGCACAAAGCCTGGGTCTTGCTGACGGGGCAGACGGAATATTTACCTCCGGCGGAAGTATGGGAAATCTCACTGCAATGCTGGCACTCCGACAATTCCGTTCTGGATATAATGTCTGGGAAGATGGTGTAGACGGTGAATCAAGGATCGGTATACTAATGAGTGAGGATGTGCACTACAGCATTCCAAAAGCGATACAGATCATGGGACTGGGCGATGAGGCCGTGATCAGGGTACCGGTTGGCTCCGGACATAAACTTACAGCCAGTGTGCTGGAGAAATATTTTTACAAAACGAAATCAGAAGGGATCAAGCCTGTGGCAGTTGTGGCAGGTGCCTGTAATACAGCCACCGGAACTTATGATCCGCTGAGCGAGATAGCTGAATTCTGCCAGAAATTCAACCTGTGGTTTCATGTAGATGCAGCCCATGGCGGTGCGGCAATTTTCTCTGAAAAACATGCAGAGAGATTGAAAGGCATTGAACATGCTGATTCTATTGTCATTGATTTTCATAAGATGATGCTTGTTCCTGCATTGAATACACTGGTGCTTTTTAAAAATGGTGATAAATCCTTCCAGACTTTTTCACAACATGCCAGTTATCTCTTTGAAAAAAACAAGGTGAAAGAATGGTACAACATGGCCGGAAGAACGCTGGAATGCACAAAAAACATGATGGGATTTCAGGCCTATACAGCTCTAAAATCAAACGGAGCCGGATTGATTGGTTCATATGTTGACACTACCTATGAACTGGCAACGCAGTTTGCATCAAAGCTGGCAGGCAGAAATGATTTTGAGCTGCCCCTCCAACCGGAATCAAACATAATTTGTTTCCGGTTTGTACAAGACGGACAGGAGGAAGACAGACTTAACGAAATGAATGCATTCATCAGAAAAACGATTGTAGAAGAAGGTGAGTATTACCTGGTTCAAACCATGCTTGATAAAAAACTATATCTTAGACTCTCATTGATGAATCCGTTTACTTCCATTCAAGATCTTGACAATCTGATTGAACGCATCACTGAAAAAGCAAAAAAGGCCGGTTTTATTTAACCAGAAAACTAAACATTTTCTGTTCTCCCAAAAATCCGGTTAACCGGTCGGCTTTTTGAACCGGACCGACACCTGATGGGGTTCCGGTATAAATGAGATCACCAATTTTCAAAGTGACATACCTGGAAACATGAGCGATAATCTCATCAAACGAAAAGATCATATCACGGGTGTTGCCTTTCTGAACGATTTCTCCGTTGATCTCAAGATGAAAATCAATATCATCCATCCCAACAAAGGTATTTTTTGGCACAAATTTGCTTAATGGAGCTGAGCCATCAAATGCTTTAGCCTTTTCCCAGGGCAATCCTTTAGCCTTTGCCTTTGCCTGGACATCTCTTGCCGTAAAATCTACTCCAAGTCCGATCTCGTCATAATAGCGATTCGCAAATCGAGATTCAATGTGTTTACCAACCCTGCTTACTTTTAAAACAATTTCCACTTCATGATGCAGGTCGGAGGTGAAATCCGGATAGAAGAAAGGACGATTATTTAATACCAGTGAAGTTTCTGGTTTCATAAAAAACACAGGCTCTTCAGGTACAGGATTATTCAGTTCTTTAGCATGTTCCTCATAATTCCTGCCAATACAAATAATTTTCATTTGTTGAAATTTTATAAATATCCTACATATTAAATTTTCGTAACTTAATACTTGTCAGCACTTTTTTGGTGTACAGCGGGAAGTCTCCATTCATCATCCAGCTGTAGTAGCCAGGTTCTTTCTCCAACACCTCCTCCACAGATTTTCCTTTGTGTTTCCCAAAATTAAACACTTCAACCCCATCCTGGTTATAGATTATTCTCCCGGCAAAATCTACATTCTTGTTGTGAGAAGAAAACTCGGAAAGAAACTCCATATCGTTCTCAATCTTTTGCTTAACTGAACCATCGGGTGACTTATACTCCGAATCCTTATAACGCTCCAACTGAGCCTGAAGCACCTCAAACGTGGCCATTGTATCAGCTTCTGCACTGTGTGCATCTATTAATTCTTTCTTGCAATAAAATTTGTAGGCCGCAGAAAGGTTTCGCTGTTCCATTTTATGGAAGATCACCTGAACATCAATGAATTTTCTCTTTTTGGGATCAAAATCAACATTTACCCTCAGGAATTCTTCAACAAGCAGGGGTATATCAAATTTATTTGAATTAAAACCTGCCAGGTCGCAACCTTCAAGATCTTTTAGCAGTGTTTTTGCAAGATCAGCAAAGGACGGGGCATCTTTTACATCCTGGTCAGTAATGCCATGTATTTTCGTTGATTGCGGATTAATAGGAATTTCTGGATTCACCAGGTAAGTTTTCGACTCAGTTTTACCGTTCGGGTATACTTTTAATAATGAAATTTCTACAATCCTATCGTTAACTACATCAATACCTGTAGTTTCCAGATCGAAAAAAACAAGTGGATTTTTAAGATTAAGATTCACGGGTATAATTTTTCAGTGATAAAATATTTTGAGGGGCTAAGATACAAAAAAAGAGTTCCGTTTTGGAACTCTTCTAATTAATATAACATAGATATTTTATGAACCAATCATCATAGGCATCAGCAACATCAATACATCTTCATTCTCCTCTTCATTTTCAGCGGGCATAAAGAGCCCTGCTCTTGAAGGATCGGAAAGCGCAACTTTTACATCTGAAGAACTAATATTTGAAAGAATCTCTATCAGGAAAGCAGATTTAAAGCCAATTTCCATATCATCTCCATCAAACTGGCAATTGAGTCTTTCGTAGGCGGAAATAGAAAAATCTATATCCTGTGCTGAGACTGTAACCTGGTTTCCGTTAATTTTTAGTTTAACAAGATTACTGGCCTGGTTGGAATATACAGATACACGGCGAAGCGAGTTATAAAGTTCCACCCGGTCAATGATCAGACTGTTATTATTTTCAGTAGGTATCACGGAATTATAACTCGGATAATTACCTTCAACAAGTCTGCAAATCAACCGGTAATTAGCCATTTCAAAGTAAGCATTCTTGTCATCAAAAGTGATATTTACATCACCTTCCTCCTTCAGCAATACATTTTTAAGCAATGAAGAGGGTTTCTTAGGCAGGATAAATGATGCATCCACGCCAGGTTTAGCATCTGTACGAATATACCTCACCAGTTTATGTGCATCTGAAGCAACAAATGTAATGTTGTCTGCAGTCAAATCAATATACACACCATTCATTACCGGACGTAACTCATCTTCAGCAGAAGCAAATAATGTTTTGTTGATGCCATCAAAAAGTAAATCTGCACCAACACGTACAGCATTTTGTTGTTCTTCTTTAATAGAAGGCAACTGAGGAAAATCCTCACCACTTTGTCCGACTATGGAAAACTGTCCGTTCCCTGTACTAATCACAGCTTTTAGAGAATCAGGATCCACATCAAAAGTCAGTGGTTGTTCCGGAAACTCCTTC
>DASQZP010000482.1:0-2568 GCA_035638655.1 Bacteroidales bacterium | reverse complement strand
AAACCGTTTGGGCATAAAAAAAGGCCGTAAACCCGCAGCACCAGCGGAGGGTTTGGGCTTTTAAGGTTGATGGCACCACCCCTTCCAGGGATCATGAGCGAAGCGAATAATCCCGACGGACAGAGAGCAAAACATTCTTACTACAATCAATACTTCTAACATTGTTCCTCGCTGAAAAACCATTTTTCAAACCGTTTGGGCATAAAAAAAGGCCATAAACCCGCAGCACCTGCGGAGGGTTTGGGCTTTTAAGGTTGATGTCACCACCCCTTCCAGGGATCATGAGCGAAGCGAATAATCCCGGCAGACAGAGAACAAAACATTCTTACTACAATCAATACTTCTAACATTGTTCCTCGCTGAAAAACTCATTTTCAAACCGTTTGGGCATAAAAAAAGGCCGTAAACCCGCAGCACCAGCGAAGGGTTTGGGCTTTTAAGGTTGATGTCACCACCACATTGTCTTGTTTAAGTGTTGCCAGCGCAGACTGGGTAACGCAAAGTAAGCGTTGTATCCTTTCCATTGATGATGCAGGACTTATATAATTTGAAATACTACTATATTTTCAGCCCTAATTACTTTCACATATAAAACCCTTCCGGAAGATGAACGCGTACCTGAAAGAGATCGCTGCCTTCTGCGAATTCAGAAAGAATCTTTTCAGGCATACAGCCAGACTTACCTCTGGGATCACTTTGACGTCTTCCATCGTGTCAGGATCGAACACCACTCGAAGATGATGGTCCAAAAGAAAATTTTGTCGAATTTAAAATTGCATGAATTTGATGAGAAACTTACAATTTCTGTGTACTAGAGTGAGAAAAAGCATCCACTATATTCATAAATTTCAATTAGGAAAAGTATCAAATTTTGCAGGAATTAAAGCATTTAATAACGCTAAATATAAATAGTAAATCAATAGCACCCCGGCATTAGTTGAGTAGGTAAAGAGTACACTATTTATTATTCGTCTTCATATCTGACTATCTTTTCAACCCCGCCGGGGTTGGGCGCAAATCGTCATTATTACCCGGGGTTTACACCCCGGGCTACTGTTTATTAAACCCTTTCAGGGTTTTCCCTCCCTTGCTATTCATCCGTGAATTAGTGGCTTTTTTCTTCCACGTTGCTGAAAGTCCCTGTACGAAAAGGCAGTGATTTAACGACGCATACAATGATGCGTGAATCAATACCTATATTTTATTTTTATAAGCAAAAAAAACGCTCATTTCCAGATGTCTAACGGCTATATTTAAAAGCTGTCCGATACCCAAAAACAGCGATCACGACAAAACTTATAAAAGGAAGGAAAAATGAGAAATTAACAGCAGGCAGTCCCAGGACCATTCCCTGATCGATGATGGCGCCCTGGAGGGGTGGCATGAGAGCTCCGCCAACGATGGCCATGACCAAACCTGCAGCGCCGAGGGTGGCATCCTCACCTAATCCTTCGAGGGCTATACCGTAAATTGTGGGGAACATGAGCGACATAAAAGCTGAGGTAGCGATAAGGCAATATAATCCGGGCATACCCTGGATGAATATGGTACCAAGTATAGTGGCCATACCTCCGAAAGCGAAATACATCAGCAATTTTCTGGAGTTGATGTACTTCATAAGGAACGTGCTGATAAATCTGCTGACAAGAAAAAGTGTCATGGCCAAAATATTATATTTTTGTGCTGTGGATTTGGCAATTCCAAGATGATCAGCATATTGAATAATAAATGTCCAACACATAATTTGGGCGGCCACATAAAAGACCTGAGTCAGAACGCCCTCCCGGTAGACATGATTTTTAACCAGTCGCCGGAATATGTCCCTTGCATGGGTCTCCTGCTCCGCACTTTTCCGCTTTGGCATTTTGGTAACAGCAATAATGATAAACATTATCAGCACAACGAGGCCAAGAATGATGTAGGGATTTCTGATGATCATCAGGTCGTGGGCCCGTATAGTAGCCTTTTCGGTTTGACTTAAGTCTGGAAAAATAAGGTTTCCGGCATGGTCTCTGACATCTGATTGCAAAGAAGAAAGAACATAGTTTGCTGCCACAGTCATTCCCAGCAGAGAACCCAATGGATTAAAAGATTGAGCCAGGTTAAGCCTGCGGGTGGCCGTTTTTTCTTTCCCCATAAACAAAATATACGGATTGGCAGTGGTTTCAAGAAAGGCCAGTCCAAATGTCAATATATACAGTGATACCAGAAAGAAACCGAACATTTCAAACCTGGCAGCCGGATAGAATAACAAGGCCCCGACAGCATATAATGCCAGTCCGACTAAAATTCCTTTCTTATAACTGTATTTTTTCACAAACAGTGCTGCCGGGATGGCCATGGTAGCATACCCCCCGTAAAAGGCAAACTGCACTAAAGCTGCATGCGCATTACTGATTTCCATAACGGTCTGAAATGCAGCGACCATGGGATTTGTAATGTCATTTGCGAAGCCCCATAGGGCAAATAAACTGGTAATAATGATAAATGAAAGGAGGTATTTTTTCTCAACAAGGGGGATTCTGGTCTTCATTATTGGCAGATATATTAAAAATGTTAACGAAACGT
>DASQZP010000481.1:0-2284 GCA_035638655.1 Bacteroidales bacterium | reverse complement strand
AAAGGTTATTAGCAGAATCATCTTTCCCATTTTTTTCAGCTTACTCAGTTTGAGTGTGCCACCCACTGAAAATGTGATAAAGGCCAGACTAACATTGGTAACAAACTGGGTGTTCTGAATAAATCCTTCGGGAATAATTGTTGTCACCTGGGGATTAAGCAATACCCCAACCAGCAAATAACCTGTAACCCTGGGTAAACTGGCTTTTTCAGCGATAATACCTGCAATATACCCGGCAATAATGACAAGACCGTAGAGTAATATAGGGTGCATCCTTTTATATTTAAGTTAATTTGAAAATATTGTTTTCAAAATAACTGCTAAACTATAAATTTAAACAATGAACCCCAAGGGAGTTGATTTATTTTTGTTTTGGGATATAAGGAAGATTGATGGTATAATCGCAAATCAGCGGGTGTTCTAAACGATGGACACAGATATTTAAGATAAGGGCCACAAGTAGATACTTGCGGCAGTGGGAATAAATACTTGCGCCAGTGGATATTGACGGTACAACCGTCATTCAGCCGGGATTAAACTAAATAAATGTCCGTTCATTTAAAAATAATTTCCTATGTGATTATAATGTATTAATTTTATTGAAAAAGAAAGAAGCTACACTACCAGTGTTAAATTATCAAAATAATTAAAATGGAAGATTACATCTTGCAATTAATTGAAGAAATCAGAAGTGCTACATGGATTATCAGACCTCCGCATGAGATCTGGGAAGATATGGATACTGAGGATGAGATAGTACTGGAAGATCTGTCATTTGTTGAACAATTTACCTATGGAACACCGGAAAAAATCTGTGACGTTACCACGATTGAAACCAGCAAACTGCCTCCACCCGGTAAATTAACAGATGACCAAAAGGGGCGTTTATCGAGAGAACTGGAGATGCTCCTCAAACATTTTAGTTTTGTATTGGATTTTCCTGAAGAATATCCGGATCATCTCAAATACCCTTTTATACGGGATTTTTGGGATGAGGAACATGTTCCTTTGTCTTTCGGGGAAAATCACATTGAACTTTGTGATGTCGAGATAGAATATTGTCCTTTCCCGGGTTATTGTACATTTTGTCAGGAATTTGAAGAGGAAGAAAAAAACGGTCCGAAATATACAGGGCCGCCAATAGATGTAGATAAGCTATTGGATTTTCCTGACCTGTCAGATTTTCTTTGATCTCCCCATTTTATGTAAGACAAATATGTTCTATTTTTGCGGCAGAATTTTATGAAGTGACTAATAATGGATCTGCAAAAAAGAACACCTTATGCTTATTTCGACTTACTGATGGCTGCTTTTGTGGCCATTTTGCTGATCTCAAACCTGGCCTCCACAAAGATCGTAAGCATCTGGAAGTTTGATTTTGATGGCGGCACTATTCTCTTTCCCCTCAGTTATATCTTTGGAGATATTCTCACTGAAGTGTATGGTTATCGGAGGTCACGCAGGGTGATCTGGATGGGATTCATCAGTGCCTTTCTGATGGCACTGGTGTTGTGGATTGTCCAAGAATTACCTACTGCACAAGGTTGGGAATACCAGTCGGACTACCAGCATATCCTGGGGTTTATTCCGCGTATCGTCGTTGGCAGTCTGATCGCTTTTTGGACTGGTGAGTTTACCAACTCCTTCATCATGTCGAAGCTGAAGATTCTGACCAAAGGCAGATTCCTTTGGGTACGTACCATTGGATCCACCCTGGCGGGTGAAGGAGTGGATACTGCCATATTCTGCCTGATTGCTTTCTATGGGGCCCTGCCCAACAGTCTGCTTATCTCTATCATTGTTTCCAATTATATCTTCAAATGTGGAGCCGAGATCATCATGACACCGGTTACCTATAAGGTGGTTTACTGGCTAAAAAAACACGAACGGGAGGATGTCTACGATTATGGCATCAGTTATAATCCGTTTCGGTGGTAATTGGGTTGTTTGTCCAAAAGCTTTCGGACCAGTTGTAATTTAGTTGTTTATTCAGTGGTTATACGGTTGTTTATTCAGTTGTTTATTAAACTGGCGCGCATTTATAATGCGTGACCCTTTATCTATGGTTTCAAGTATCTATTTGGATGGACCCCAATATGTTTATTCGGTTGTTTGTCCGAAAGCTTTCGGACCGGTTGATTATTCGGTGGTAATTCAGTTGTTTATTAAACTGGCGCGCATTTGTAATGCGTGACCCTTTATCTATGGTTTCAAGATCTACTTTGACCCCAATATGTTTATTCAGTTGATTATTCAGTTGGTTATTCAGTTGTTACCGCCATCT
>DASQZP010000480.1:0-2543 GCA_035638655.1 Bacteroidales bacterium | reverse complement strand
AGGGCACATCATCAACAGAAAGAACCCGCCCATAGTCAGTCCAGTGAATTAAATCTTTTGTAGAAAAAACATGGTAATCGAACATCGTTGCGTGATTATTTGTACCAGGAACATCATGGGACGTATAAAGCCACAACGTATTAGAATCGTTCGCCCAAACATGGGCTGACGGATCTGCTGCATAAATATGTGTGATTAATGGCTTCTGCGCATAGCCTGAATTTAATATCAACGCAAAGAAACCAAGTAATGCTAATCTGAATTTCGTATTCATAATTATTGACTATCTTATATTATTCATGTTATTATTTCTTCGATTTCATAAAATCAAAAAAGAATTTTCCATTCCCTGTCGGTTTCATATCTTTCCAGGAGTCAATCATAGCGGGTCCCCAATCGGGATCGAATACCCATGCTACCCAGCTGATTCCCCTGTCCTCGCAATAGCCGAGAATCGCCTTCCCATAGTCAATGTTTTCTTTCATATCTTTCAGGGTGAAACCTATCTCGGTTGCAACAACGGGATACTTTGACGCTGCAAAACCAAAATCTTCTTCCCATTTAGGTATGTAGGGTTTGGAACGCTTATGCGGATATGGATGAGATACATAACATATTCCTTCAGCATTAATTGGAGCGTAATGCAAAGGAGTAAGGTCGTATGCCCAATCGAATCCCGCAACCATCGGAATCGTGCGTTTATCATGTCCCCGTATGATTGCAATCATTTCTTCATTGATTTTTTTCCATTCATCCCAGCTCATTGTTCCCAGTCGATTGTTATAAAGTGTTGGTTCATTAAACAACTCATAAAATGCAATGGTATTATTATCTGCGAAATGTCGTGATATTGTCCGCCAAAACTCATATGTTTCGGATAATGAGGTATTGTACATTGGGTTTTGAAATAATTCTGTTTTAAGATTTCCTATTGAATGCCAATCAATGATAAGATAAATTCCCTGAAGAGTAGCCCATTCAACAGCCTGATCAAGTAAATGAAGATAACCTTCAGGTGTTCTTTCCCGCCAGGCGACCGGGTGAACGGGTATTCTAACCAGCTTCACCCCATATTCTTTCAATTTTACGAAAAGACGCTCATTCCAATAACCCTGATTATCTATTTTGTCCGGATCAGAAATGGATACTCCTCTGAATAAAACAGTATCCCCTGTGGCATTTATAAATTTGTTCCCTCTAACCTGAATTAAAGGCAGCACCTTATCTGTAGGTGCAACATATAATTTACCAGCAAACTCGTCGTTCCACCATGCATGGTATTTTTGACTTGAATTAGTTTGAGCTGCGCTCACTTGCACCACTAAAATGAGTGCCAGAAAAATTTGCTTTTTAAGTGACATAGTATGTGTATTAAGTTAATAAACAAATTTACTATAGCTATTGTACCGGCTTTAGAAGAAAATAATCAATTTTCAAATCTCCGTTCAATGACTTCAATTTAATTCTGTTATCACCAGGTTTCAATAAAACAGTGTCCAGTTTAACCGTTGAAAATATTTTGGTCTTTGGTAACTGAATGTCTTTCCATGCAGCATAGTCACCATTCAACATAAAATCATTGACACTTACAGCAATCTTTCGATTTGAATCAGAAGCATAACAGACTTCAAGAATATATTTCTTTGCAAAAGCCAGTTGAGCAAGCACTTCCACAGATTCTTCGGGATCATTAAATCCGGTTGCATAGCCGTTTCCTGAGAAACCTGGTTCAATGTTATCAACATAAGTTCCATCCAGATTTCCACCTGCGGCTTTACCATTTTCGGCTTCCATCTGAATCCGGCAAACGACCTTTTTCCCTCCTGTAATACCTTCTTTGGCAGGAGTGATTGGTTTAATCGTTCCATCCGGATTGTAGGTTAAGAAATCAGCCATCAAGTTTCTGTTGTATCCATTCCCTTCAGACAATATTGCCGCATGATAAAACGCAATCCATTTCCCTTTAAATTTAACAATTGAACCATGGTTTGAACCGGCTTGACCTTCAAAATAAGGGATATATTGATTTTGTGGTTTATACGGCCCGGTAATTTTATCTGCCACGGAAACATACATTACTTCCGGCCATTGATCATTTTGTAGCCCCGGGTAGGAAAGGTAGTATTTATCATTATATTTATGCACCCATGGACCTTCCTGTAACTGAGGCAAACCGGCAGTCACATCTACGGTACTGCCCGGAACAACAGTCATTAAGTCATCGGTTAGTTTTGCCACATAACACTTACGGGCATTTGCATAAATGATGTATGGCTGATGATCTTCATCAATAAAAAGAGACGGATCCATTCCTTCAGGTCCCCTTATCATTCCAATGCTTTTGAATGGTCCCTCAGGGCGATGGCTGATAGCCAGGCCCAGACGGAAAATATTTGAATTCTGCCTTTCGCGCATACAAAAAACGAGATAGTAATTCCCTTTCCAGTAAGCTGCATCAATTGCCCACGCATGAGAAATGGCCCAATCGACATCATCAACCGAGAGTACCCGGCCGTGGTCAGTCCAGTTCACCATGTCTTCAG
>DASQZP010000479.1:0-2438 GCA_035638655.1 Bacteroidales bacterium | reverse complement strand
CATTTTCTAGTTTTTCGAGGTTCTTATCGGCTGCGCCAAGATCGGCTCACATTTGTTCCGCATATCTGTTGCATGGTCTTTATCCTTTCCGGCATCTTGTGACAGATCATCTTAATAAGGCCCATGAAGATGGAGAAGATGATTGCGGGACTGACGGCTTGAGCAGGGGAGGCCGAAGCGAGAAAACGAAATGCTATAAATTATAGGATGCAGACGTTGTATGAGGATTGTATTTGAACCAAAAGCAGAGCATCTGACTTCTTAATCAATAGGTTGTTGGTTCGATTCCAATGCGGCCCACCATATTGAAATCATTTATAAATTAGCTCAATTTAAAGTGGGCTTATATATTGCTTGGGCTGACAGGGGTGTTAAAACTGAGTTCACTTTAAGACAAATTAAGTAAGAAATACAAAATAGAAATAGGAAGAGTGATTATAATCAGAACGCCTAAACATCCTTTTTTCTGCTCTATGCTGATCCGCATTTTAGCAAGCTCATCATGGAACTCATCTTTTGTATGCGTTATCTTGTCTATGAGAAATGAAGCTTGCAACTTTCCTAAATCATCAGGAAGCTCTATGCTCTTTGACAGATGACGGATATAATTAATTTGCTTTTCTGTTGCAGGCTCTTCGTTAGGTTCTTTTTCCGGCATGGTGACATCAACGGATTTCTTTTGACTTTCAACCCATTCTCGTTCTTCTTTGGAAATAGTCATGATGGTCACCCTCCTTTATGTAAATTCCATATTATAAATTATGATAATCAAGTCAAGTAGATTTCAACTTTTAATTTCGCTCTATTGATCCGGCTGACGCATGGCGGACAAGAGTGTTAAAATAAGGCTCCGTACAAGCTACCCTATAGCACCTATTATTCCATATGAAGGGCCTTACTATACCCTAAACATTTTAAGTCGAGTTAGGCCATCTACGGTAGACTTTAAGGCTCCTAATGTGGTCTGGATCTTAGGATTAGAGTTTCGGAAATAGTGGTCTTAGAGTTAGCTCCTGGATATCTGAATGATAAAAAGCAGAGGCATTGCTAAATTAGAACATCAATTGACAGTTCAATTTTCGAAGTATGATATCACAACCAATTGAACCGACTTTAGGTTTCCAGAGATATAGCAGATTTTCAAAGTTCCGATAATAACAAAAGGCAGAGCTAAACGACTCTGCCCATTTGAAAAGTTTTTTATTTTGATGTTCTTGGTTTTAGTCTTCTATCAAGTCGGCTTTTTCTCTCCTTGTCAGACCTTCTTTCAGGAATATGCATTGTATAAAAAATATTTCGCCGATTGATACCTGATCGTCTATCTCTATTATCAGATGATGTTTGTCTCATGGAAGCTATTTATTAAACTTATTTCGTCCAAGCACTGCAAGACCAACCAAACCAGAGCCAAGCAGTAAAAGTGTAGCAGGCTCGGGGATCGGAGAAACGCCATCACCACCTGGAGTGTCATTGCCAACTTGTGGGCTTTTAACAACGCTTGATGTGATGGCCCTGGGTGGCGGATCATCGTTATTATCTGGACAGCCTGCAATTCCAAAAAACATAATCACAATACATAAAAACATAAATAATTTTTTCATCTTATCACCTCCATAAAAAGAAAAAAACCGAACTAAAACTTATGTGACTTTAACGATGTCAAACTCGGTAGCTCGGCTATCATTTCAGTGGGAAGAGACTTTAAGGGAAGCGCATTACGAATATTAGACCCGTAGCTTTCCGTCACCCGATTTCTCTGGTTTTGGCTTTTTCATAGACTGCAAAACATCTATTTAATTAAATTTATATGCAAAATTCGTGCAAATTCAAATGGTTGTCAAGTTAAACAGAATTTTCAAATGGTTATCTAAATTATGCAAAAAACTGGATATGCAGAATCAAAGAAAAACGATGTAATTGTGGGGTAAATTTCATAAAAATTGTTACATCATTTACATAATATTTCCAAATAATTCAAATGGCTTTGTAGTACATTGAGGTGATGATGGATGGGATATTTCAACAACAAATAAAGATATGTTTGATTTAAGTATCTTACCAAGTATCTACACCATTTAAAACATCAATTAAAATATAAGCATCATATTTTTCTGGTGTCAGGTCAAGCAGATTTCAACCCCAAAGTTATGTTTATCATAAACATCTGAAGCCCTATACGTATGCGCAAGTTCGGACTTCCCCCCAATTAGGTAATACTTTTCAAAATATGCCTTGACTCACTATTCTCATAGGTATAGATGAGTTGAATTTATAAAATACAGGATATTATAGTTTAGTATGATTGAGAAAATAGTACATGAAAACGAGAAGATAACTTGTATAACCGTGGAATGGGAAGCTGACTTTAGTGAGCTGTTGGGTGTACTCGTGAAGCTCTTTGATGATAACAATACTGAGCATTTACTGTTGGATTTCAG
>DASQZP010000478.1:0-2762 GCA_035638655.1 Bacteroidales bacterium | reverse complement strand
TTCGAGAACAAGGCGTGCAAAAATTTTAATCCGCAGTATACTAATGTATATGAGGAATTAAAATTTTTGTAACAACGCAGTTATCGGACATTATGGACAGACACTAATTAAGATAAGCTACATGATAATTCTTAAATCACCGGCATTGAAGATCAGCTCAATGGATGGAATTATACCCTCCCGGACAAGTGAATGTGACTGACTAACGGAAAACAAACATATCATTTGACCTGGATTAACCTTATATTACCAGTGCGTGGAGTATAAATTATTTGTAGCGATAAATGCTTTTTCCGGGTTTTGAATTTCTGCCCTAATGTAAAATAGTTGGATATTAGTATAGGCATAAAGGTTTTCGAATTGTGTAGCAAAGAAATAAGAAATATTTCCTAAGGTTATATTTCAACTATTTTCAGCAAGAATGAAAATAGTGGCAGGAAAAACTAAAAATATTTTCCCCAACTATTCAATAAAAATGGTCGATCACAATTATATATATGGGCTAGCCTTTAAGTGCCCCTTCATTGTAAGGGTTTCCGAGTGCCCATTTATGAAAATTGACCATTTTTCAATTTTTGAAAAGGTGACATGGGTTGGAAATTTAACATATTTGGAAAAGAAGGAGTTATTAAAGATTCATGAAATTTGCAGAATGAACAGGGAAGGTAAATCCTTGCTTTAGCTATTCTGAATCTTGCAGGGAATTTGACATGTGTATGTTTTTTTTTATATTATTGCTACACTGGTAGTAAGTTTTATCAATAAAGTGGGCATTTCACTAACAATAAATTCATTTACCGTCCCGGGATTTGAAGATATTCATAGCGTTACACCATTGTTTTGTGGCAGGTTATCTAAAAATAAATATCAATAAATTGTAAATTGTCTGAAAAATAGTTCCATTGAACAGTAGCTTATCTATTTTGGACAATATTCCACACCTCAGTTTTAATGAAGACTGTACTTTTGAAATGCTATAGGATGATTTTGCCGGAGCCATTTGTCCGCTCTTCCTTATTTTATGATTTTGGAAGAGTATACTGAATAACAATTTAGTACTGTTTTAACAATCATAAATGCATTATGAAAATGAAACCTATCTTATTGTTCCTGATTTATTTAGTAAATTTATTTTATTCTCATTGCCAAAACAGCTACTTCAGAAAAGTAACGTCCAGTTATTCATTCAGTTATAAGAAATATGCCGGACGAGGAACAATAAATTATACTTATGTTATTGTATCCGCAGTGAATTTGATTTGAAAGGATTAATTGTAGTGCAAATGCACTAACCAACTATCAGAAATGAAACATGTATGAAATCATTAAAAGAAACAAATTAATATCTTTCTTATACCGCCTAAGGAAGGTTTTAATAAAATTTCCAGTTTAACAAAAGCATTAAAGGGTAATGAATCAATAAATCACATGCATAAAGCTAAGAACAATGAAAAATAAAAAGTTAATTGGGTCAACTGTGAAATCGCTTTTAATCGCTCTCATGCTTGGAATAATATCCAATGCAGGTTTCGGAGAGACAATAGGTGTATTCTACAATCTGACCACTCCACAGAATGAATTCGCGGCAGGTGATATAAAAGCTGCCCTTGAAGCAAAAGGTTTCTCGGTTAAACTAATCGACCTTTCAACATTGAGTGGCAATTATACGGGAAAGAAGATAGTTATCGCCTTAGAGACTAATTCGCAGGTTACATCATTGCTTTCGGCTCAGGGCGGCAAAGTTGTTACTGGTCTGGGCGAACAGGCATATGCACTGCGCACTACAACAGCACCAGCAAAAAGCTACTGGATTCTTGGGGGTGATATCAATGGCGCCATGTATGGCGGATTGCAAATTGCAGAGAACATTAATTTCAACAGATTTTCCGGTTCATACAATGAAGAGAAATCACCTTATTTAAAGAACAGGGGTATTAAATTCAATATTCCGTTGGATGATAAGGCTCCGACTTATTTTTGGGAAAACCATGGCACATCGCACAAACTGGCGATAGGTAGTGTTTGGGACATGAATTTCTGGAAAACCTGGTTTGATGAAATGGCCCGGCAAAGGGCCAATGTATTATCTCTTTGGTCACCTCATCCATTTACCTCAATGTTAAACATGGAAGATGAGTATCCGGGAATTGCAATACAAGGAGTAACCGGATTTGACGAAAATGGAAATAAAATACAAATAAACGACATGACCATAGACGATAAAATAGCGTTTTGGCAGAAGGTAATGCGCTACGGACGTAACAGAGGTTTCAGCATTTACTTCTACACCTGGAATATATTTTTATCAACAGCTGAAGGCAAACATGGACTGACTGATAGTCCTGATAATCAGAAAACAAGATTGTATATCAGGAAATGCACGAAAAAATTCTTTGAAACTTATCCCGACTTAACAGGTCTGGGAATCACTGTCGGTGAACGAATGGGAAGTCTTACCAAAAAAGAAAAAGAAGAATGGTCCTGGGATAGCTATGGTAAGGGCATAATGGAATATGCTCAGGAAAATCCGGACAGAGATATCGTTTTCGTCCATCGCCAACATCAGGGGGATTTGACCGACATACTTGATTACTTTAAACCATTGACTGAATTATCCAATGTGCGGTTTGATTTATCGTACAAATATTCAAAAGCGCATGCACATGCAACAACAACCCCGGATTATTGGGACAGAGATAATATGGAAAAAGGACTTAACCAATACAATTTGCAGTCATGGCTTGAGATTAGAAATGATGACT